>JAYEFI010000128.1:0-28960 GCA_034658615.1 Campylobacterota bacterium | reverse complement strand
TTATACAAATCTTCTAAAGTTGTTTCGTTCATAGTAGGACACTCTGGCTTGGTGGAAGAGAGTACATATGTGTTACCTTTTCTCATACGGTTCACAAGGTTGTACTCTGTACCTATGGCTACTTTTTGTTCCGGGTCTAGGTCGTTTACATACTTGATGAGTTGCGAGGTAGAACCAGAAAAATCTGCTGCTTTTACCACTGCTGGGTCACACTCTGGGTGTACTGCAACTTTGATGTCGGGGAACTTATTTCGGTAAAACTCTATGTCGTCTACTGTAAAGAGCTGGTGTACTGAACAAAAGCCATTAAAACAGATGATGTCTGCCTCTTTTGGGTCACACTCTTTTCCGTCTACCTCTACACCAATGACACAGGACTTCAAACCCATCTCTATGGCAAAGTTTTGCCCTAGACATCTGTCTGGTACAAAAAGTATTTTTTTACCACTCTCTAAACCTTTTTCTATGATTTTAAAGGCATTAGAAGAAGTACAGACAAGTCCACCCATCTCTCCTACTTTAGCTTTAACTGAAGCATCAGAATTGATGTAGGTAATGGGGAGTATGTCTTCCTTGGCTATGCCTCTGTCCGTCATATATTGCACGGACTCATCAAAGTAAGTACCGTCCATCATACGTGCCATGGCACAACAGGCTATTTTAGGCATAAGTACACGCTTCATAGGGTCAAGAATTTTAACAGACTGCCCCATGAAACCTACTCCACAAAAGACTACCCACTTGTTATCATTGGCTTGGCATCTACGTGCAAGTTCCAAGCTATCACCTACGATGTCAGCCATTTCAAACACTTCATCACGCTGGTAGTAATGGGCTACCACTGTAACATCTAGTTCTTTTTTCATTCTATTTATTTCTGATTTAAAGTCGATCATATCATTAACCTTTCTTCTAAAGGTAGAGCAAAGCCCTACCCTCATTCATTTCACTAAAGCTACAACCGTGGTCGAGAGGCTCTTTTGGATTTAATTGTGGCTATTTTAGCAAAATTCGGCTAAAATAGCAGTATTAACTTGTGTATATAACTACACTATAAATTAAAATTGTGGAACAATCATGGACTTATTTACAAATCAAAACATCCTACTTTACTTAGCTGCCTATCTTATAGCCGGTATACCATTTGGTTATCTCTTAGCAAAACAGTTTGCAGGTGTAGACATAAAAAACGAGGGCTCTGGTAACATTGGGGCTACCAATGTTTTGCGTGTGGTGAAAGAGAAAGACCCTAAACTTGCTAAAAAACTAGGTGCTATTACACTTTTTTTAGATGCTGTTAAAGGGGTACTTGTTATTTTAGTTGCCCAATACTTAGGGGCATCAGAAGGTGTACTGTGGACGCTTGCAGTACTGGCTGTATTGGGTCATTGTTTTTCAGCTTTTTTATTTTTTGAGGGGGGTAAAGGTGTTGCTACAGGTTTTGGTGTACTACTTGTCATGATGCCAATCCCTGCACTCATTGCTATTGTTGTTTGGGCAGTTGCAGCCAAAGGATTGAAGATTTCATCTATTTCCTCACTTATCGCTTTAGGTGCATTTGTTATTGCATCTTATATCCTCTACCCTGAAGTACCTGGGATTGGTTCACATGCACCCATATGGATTATTGCCCTTGTTATTAGCTACAAACACATACCAAATATTGTAAGATTATTCAACAAAGAAGAAGTGCAAGTTTAACATCATGACCATACATATAGATGCACTTACTTTTAATGTCATTATTGGGCTTTTAGATTTTGAAAGAGAGAAACCTCAAAGAGTCATTGTAGACTTAAAGGCTTTTTACAACTATAGTGCCCAAAACTTCATTGACTATGCAGATATAGTACTACTCATACAAAATGAACTCAAAGTGAAGCGTTATGAACTTCTTGAAGATGCCTTACTTGGACTCAAAACACTTCTTTACAATAGCTACCCGCACATTGAATCCTTACATATTAAAATAGCAAAACCAAATATAGTACCAAATTGTGTTGTTGCCCTTAGCTCCGAGTGGACATTTTAGTTTTTTTAAACACTTTCGCATCAGAAACTTTTATTTTATGCTATAATATTAAATAAATCTTAAAAATCAAGGATATTCAGATGAGAGTATTGGTAATTGAAAATGACATTGAACTTGGAAAATTACTTTCAGATACACTGCAAGCAAATGATTATCAAGCTGATGTAGCAGAAAATATTAATGATGCAAAATACTACCTCGATATTCGCAATTATGACCTTGTCTTATTAAGTTGGGAAGCATCAGGCAATACAAACATCACTTTTGTTGCTGACATTAAAAAAGATGCACATAAGACATCTGTTATTGTACTCTCGGAAGATACTAATAAAGAGAGTGAAATAGCTGCACTCAAAAATGGTGCTGATGATTTTATACGAAAACCTCTAGATTACGATATATTGCTTGTCAGAATTGAAGCAAAATTACGTTTTGGTGCGTCAAATATTATAGAAATTGAAGACCTTATTATTAATCCTGAAGAGGAAAAAATTATCTATCAAGGTAATGAGATTGAACTTAAGGGTAAACCTTTTGAGGTACTCACACACCTAGCCATGCATAAAGATCAAATTGTTTCTAAAGAGCAACTTTTAGATGCAATTTGGGAAGAACCAGAACTTGTCACACCCAATGTTATTGAAGTTGCAATTAACCAAATTCGTCAAAAAATGGATAAACCTTTGGACATCTCAACCATTGAAACTGTAAGAAGACGTGGATATAGATTTTGTTTTCCTAAAAAATTAACATAGTCTCTTCTCCAATCTCTTCTTGCTAATGGTGAGATATACCCACTATTTTTACAATAATATTACAAATTATTTTTTTTACTTCTCTTTTAATTTGAGCATAAGCTATCTTGGGCTATAACTCCTTATAAATAATATCTAATTAACTATAGAGGAAACCCATGGCATTAACAATAACTGACGAATGTATCGCATGTGATGCTTGTAGAGAAGAGTGTCCAAATGAAGCGATAGAAGAGAATGATCCAATCTACCTTATAGACCCTGATGTATGTACTGAGTGTGTTGGTCATTTTGACGAACCACAGTGTATCGCAGTTTGTCCTGTAGATTGCATTATTTCAGACCCAGACAATGTAGAAAATGCTGAAGAACTTATGTTTAAATACAATAAATTACAAGAAGAGCTAAACGCATAAAATGTTAAAAAGAACTGCTGTTATTGATATTGGTTCTAATTCAGCAAGACTTGTTGTTTTTGAGCAAACAAGTCGTTATGGATTTCATCTTATATGTGAACAAAAATCCAAAGTACGCATTGGAGAAGGTGCCTATGAGAAAAAAGGCTATCTTCAAACTACAGGCATTACTCGTGCTTTTCTAGCACTAAAATCTTTCCTTTATACAATTCAAAAATACCAAGTAACCAAAACCCATTGTGTCGCAACATCTGCATTACGAGATGCACCCAATGGAAAAGAATTTGTAACATGGGTATATAATGAACTTGGCTTACAAATAGATATTATTGATGGTAAAAAAGAAGCACTCTATGGTGCTATTGCGGCAAAAAATCTACTCCCTGTAGATTCCGGTGTGACTATAGATATAGGAGGAGGCTCAAGTGATATGTCTCTTATACGTGATGGAGAAGTCATTGATACCTATTCGCTGAATCTTGGTACAGTAAGACTAAAAGAACTCTTTTTTGACAAAGATTTAGATAGCACTACTATACAGGAAAAAGCTAAAGCATATATATCAGGTGAATTAGCACATCTTCCTACACATTTTAAACATAATCTAGCCATTGGTATTGGTGGTACTATTAGAACACTTTCTAAAGCTATTATGAAACGTTCTAGCTACCCTTTAGACAAACTTCATGCCTATGAATACACTCTGTCTGAACACATTAACTACTTAGAAGCCATACCCCTTTCCTCTATTAAAAAACTAAAACGATTTAATATAAAGAAAAATCGATATGACACCATTAGGGAGGGTACACTTATATTTACAGAAATACTCTCTCACATTAAAGCAACACATGTCATATCATCTTCTGTTGGTGTAAGAGAGGGTGTGTTTTTATCACAATTTCTAAAGAGTAATACGTTTCAATTTCCTTTAACCTCGAACCCTAGTGTTAAATCTATTTTAGATAGATTTAAACCCCTTATTAACATAGAAAAAAAACGTAAAGTCAAACTAAAAATGGCACTAAAGCTTTATGATGTATTACAAGATGAAATAAATGATCAAAAACGTTTTGGTAAAGAACTTTTGTGGGCATTAAAATTATCTAGTATAGGTAAGACCCTTACCATCTACAAATCACATCAACATGCATTTTATATCGCTATGCAAGAACTTAACTATGGGTTTACACATAGGCAAATTATGCTTATAGCAACACTTTTACGTATACATGGAAAGTCTACAGTACTAGAAACACTTTATGATGAATATGAAGCATTGCTCCCAGATATACATCATCTACGTTGGCTAGGCTTTATTTATACGCTCTCTGTATTTTTACATGAAGCATCTAATGCAGCAAAAATTGACTTTAGCTACTCAGATAATACACTTTACATAAAGTCAAATAAACCTCTTTATTTGGCAAAAGAAAAAATAAATAAACTAGAAAAGCCAATGAAGTTTAAAATTATGATAGAAGATGAAGATAGTTTACCTAGAAACAGAGCATTAGGTATCATGTAAGGTGCGTAACCACGCACCTTTTATTAAATAGAAAGCTTTCTATTTAAAACTTTGTTCCCATAGAAAATTCAAATGATGATGTACTATCACCCTTTTCCTTATCTAATGCTTTTGCAAACACTAGGTTAATAGGCCCAAATGCAGACTGCCATTCTATAACCACACCAGCAGAAGATCTTTTTATTTCATCAAAGTTATCTTCACCAATCATACCATAGTCATAAAATGCAGCCAATCTCATTTTCGCAGCTTGTGAGAGTGGTATACTTGCTTCAATGGTAGTAGAAGCACGTTTTTTCCCTCCAGATACCAACCCATTTGTTTTAGGAGAAAGTGAATATGGCTGATAACCTCTAACTGAACCAATACCACCCATAAAAAGTTTTTCTGCAACAGGAATCTTCTCACCTTCACCCGTATCTATACTTGATGCTCTAGCTTTAAATCTTAAAATTAAATCATAATCAATCCAATCTTCTACACCATAATAAAAACCAAGTTTAGCCGATGTTTTTACGTAAGAACCATATCCTTTAGGATATGTTGCAATATCAGTGCCAACCATATCACCATCTAAACCTGCAAATTCAAAATTTACTCCTGCAATCATACCCTCTCTTGGGACATAAAAGTCATCTGTGTTATCAAAAGATAAAGAGGTAAAAATAGAAGTCTTTTTATACTTGTCTCCATAAAATAAATCTATCACTTCTTGTGTAGGTGCTACGCCGTTATTGTCAAAAGCAACAGTACTTGAAGTGTTATTATCTGTACTTTCAGATTTGTTATCTATATACCCTAGCCCCACCGAAGCACGAAAGTGTCTTAAAAACTCTCTACCCAAAGTCAATGATCCACCTAACTGGTCTTGTGTAAAGCTTGTATATTCATACTTTTTCTTATAAAGGGAAAGTCCCATGCTATATTGGCTATCCCATACCTTAGGATTTGTAAAAGAAATATGGTAATTGGTAGATATTTTTGAAAAATCAAAACCTATATTTGTACTGATTCCAGAGCCAAAAGCATTTTTTTCAGAATAACTAGCATTTAACATCAGTTTTTCATAAGAACCATACCCACCACCAGCAGAGATAGTCCCCGTAGGTGCTTCTTTTACCTTCACTAAAAGGTTAATTTTATCTGCAGAGATTCTTTGACTTTGAATGTCAGTTTTTTCAAAAAATCCAGTTCTACCTAAAGCATTTTTAGAATCTTTTAAATCTGTTGCATTAAATTTGTCTCCAGGAGCTAAATATAGGTATCTACGTATAACCCTATCTTTTGTACTATTATTTCCAGAGATCAATACATCATTAATCGTCACTTCCTGTCCAGCTTGTAAAGCATACTGAATGCTTACTACTTTTTCTTCAGCATCCTTACGCATTTGAGGTGAGACATTGGCATAGGCATAGCCTAAGTTACCCACAGCTTCTTTAAGCTTTTTCATATCGTTACGCATACGCTTAATATTAAATATCTTCCCTTTTTTCATAGAGAGTTCATTTTTTATTGCTTCTATATCTAAGCCCGGTATATTATTGGAGATAGCAATATCTCCTAAACGGTACTGAGGGCCTTCTTTTATTTGGTAATCTACTTCAGCACTGTATGAGCCAAAGTCTACACGCATTAAAGGTTTTCCCACTTGGACATCAAGGTACCCATGTTTCATGTAGGCATCTTTTACGCGTAGAGCATCATATTCCAACTGATCTATACTTGCAACACCATTGTTTCTAAATGGCATCCAACCTAAAATATCTGATTCCTTATTAGCAAGATCTAATTCTATATCACTTTGAGAAAGGGCAGATGCACCTATGAAGTTCATCTTTTTAATTTTAATCTTTTCACCCTTATTTACATCAAAAACGATAGAGACACTGCTATCGTTTATTTTTGTTGTGCTTGCCTCTACTACCGTGTCATAATACCCTTGACTCTCCAATCTAGATATAATTGTCGCTTTTGCTTTTCCTGCACGTCTTGCATCATAAAGGTCACCTTTTTTAAGCCCAATGGTCTCCAATAATTTAACACCATCATCGCCTGTACCATAGCCTTTTATTTCAAGGTTTGCTATGGCTACTTTTTCTGTAAAGTGGTAAGTGAGTTGTCCACCTTTTTTGTCTACCCATACATCTTGAAAATACCCTTGAGCAAATAATTTTTTTATCGATCGATTTATTTTATCTGCATCCATGTTATCACCCACATGAATATCGGTGATTTCACTAGCAACACTAGGAGAGAGATGTGCTAGACCTTCATATTTTACCTGTGTTACTTTTTGTGCAAGAAGTAATGTTGTAGGTAGTATACATGCAAGTACAATTTTTTTCATTATCATAGTAAACCTTATATAATTTGTATTTATTTTATCGTGTTTACTATAAGAGACTCATAAAAATAATGCTATACTCCCAAGACAAAATAGCACGTAATTTGAGGGGTTCATTTGAAAACAAAAACAATTGGTATTGTTGGCTTAGGCTTAATGGGTGGTTCGTTAAGTTTAGCACTACAGCAAACTTCACAAGACTACCACTTCATAGGATTTGACCACAATCAATCACACTGTGATGAAGCATTGAAACTTAATCTAGTCAATGAAATTACACAAGATATTGATGTATTACAAAAGTGTGATGTTATCTTCCTTTCCATACCAGTAGATGGTATTATCGCTATGAGTCAAACATTACAAAACCTAAGTGATGCTTGTACTGTCATAGACCTAGGTAGTACAAAAGAAATTATTTCCTCTTCTATTCCTCAAGATATACGTAAAAATTTTGTGACTGCTCACCCTATGACAGGTACAGAAAAATTTGGACCAAGTGCAGCCATATCTGACCTCTATACCAACAAAGTTGTTGTACTTTGCGATATTGAACTCTCTGGTAAGTATCAACAAGATGTTGCAACACAACTCTTCAATGACATGAATATGCGACTTGTCTACATGGGAGCAAAAGAGCATGATAGCCATGCCGCATTTATCTCTCATATGCCTCATGCTCTTTCTTATGCATTGGCAAATTCTGTGATGAAACAAGAAGACAATGAAAGCATACTTAACCTTGCCGGTGGTGGATTTAAAGACATGAGTCGCATTGCTAAGTCTAGCCCAAGTATGTGGGAAGATATATTTAGACAAAATAAAACCAATGTTCTTGAGAGTATCCACATCTTACAAGCAGAACTAAAAAAGTGTGAAAAAATGATAGAAAATGAAGAGTGGGACAGACTCAATACATGGATGAGTGAAGCAAATACCTTACATGATATTTTAGGATAAACCTACAGTCTGTACCTAAAAGTCACTATAACCTCTACTGTTCTACCTACACGCTTTACTATCTCATCTTTTAAAATCTTCTTTTCACCTTGGGTAAGTATGCCAGAGCTAATGACCTTACAATGTATCTGATCTACATCAATCTTGTGTATAAGCTCAATATCTGTAAGTTTAACCTCATGTTCACCTACAATAAATGTCGTGTTAGACAGTGTTTTTTGCATACCAATGTCTTCTCTCATTTTTGTAAAAGAAGTGTAGAGTGGCACCGCGACAATGGCAACAATGACCAACCATATGACAATGCCTTTTTTCGCCAAATGCAAAGGAGAATATCCCAATATAGCAAAAGTCAATGCTGCAGAGAGCACAATGCCTACTAAGTTAGTAATAAATAGTAAAAATGCCGTAAAAAACATAGACCAATCCATCCAGCCCAGACCAATGCCTGCAACAGCTATAGGGGGCACCAATGCCACAGCAATGGCAACACCCGCTAAAGAACCCAGTATCTTTTCATCTGTCTTCACATAAGCAGCAGCCACACCAGAAGCAATAGCCACAAAAAGATCTAAAATAGTAGGGCTAAGTCTTCCAGACATTTCAGAGGTCAAATACTCTATAGGAGTAAATAGTGCAATAAACATCGCCGTTAACAACACGCTCAAAACCCCTATAACTATAGTCTTAGCTCCAGATATTTGCAAACCTTCATCTTGTCTAAGTACTCCCATACTTACACTGACTATAGGCTGCATAAGTGGTGCTAAAAGCATCGCCCCTATAATGACCGATGAGGAATTAATAAACAAACCAAAAGTAGCAATCATTGTTGCTAAAATAAGCAGTACAATAAAATTTTGGCTCAATCTACTCTCTTCTCTAAGGTTTTTAAATAGACTTGCATACTGTGCAGTACTTGCGTGTGTAAATAGTGGGATTGATTGACTCAAGTAAGCTTTATTTTCATCATCTGAAGGGAGATGATCTATTTTCATACTGTTTTTACTCACACTATTTTCACTCTTGTTTTTCCAAAACGTATCGCCCACACTCAATGCCAATGCTTTTTGTTTTGCCTCTAGTACAATAGGTGTTTCTTGTTTCTGCGTAGAGTCAATGAGTACTTTTAGTGGTACATCGCTTTCTATAGTTAACGTCGAAGCACTCATATACCCTACAGAACTTGGTAATGACTTAGGTGTCAAGTGAGAAACAAGGGATTTAAACAAGTACCCCATATACTCAACCATAGAACGTGGAGATAAAATAACAATAGAGAGTTTTCCATTATTTGATGAAAGTTCAGAAGCTATAAGTTTTGATGCGAAAGTGTCATTGTTATATTTTATTCCTACAACACCTACAGCAGATATTTTAACTTCATTTTCTTTTGTATCACTAATTTTAAGAGGTGTATGGTGTAGTGATTTTACTTTTTTTAAGGTGTGCCAAAACATCTTCACTCTATCGAGATAGGTTTTTCCATTGAGGGTAGAATCAAACCTATCAAGAGGTGGAGCATTTCCTACAACAACTTCTTGTAAAACAAGTGTCCCGTTGCTATAGAGTAAATCAATCTTTTTTTGAGTTTTTGTTAAAGCAAGAGCAACAGACTTTTCACTGTTAGATGGTAGTGCAAATGTACGTATGAGTTCTTTTTGTTCACTCTGAGCAATAATACCTACACTAATGTTATTTTGACTAGCAATAGCAAGCAAAAGCTTAATCTCATCTAAGCACCCTGTCACTAAAAGATGAGAAACATCTTCTATCTTCACAGTATCAAGTGCATCAAAAGAGAGGTAGGTAACTTCTTCATTTACCAAGTATTCTTTTATCTCTTCAACAAACTCTTTTGTACTAGGTGTATAAATATAATAAATCATATACTTCTCCCTCCCATGGCTTATTTAAAACGTTCCAGCATCTCTTTTAAAACTTTTTTATCTATGTCTACGGATTTATCACCACCTTTTTTTGCATAAAGTTTTCTTACCATCTCTTCTACTTCTTTATCTTCACTCATGTGAGCATAGAGTATTTTAAGTGCTTCAGACTCTTTAGGTAGCTTTTTCCCATTAAAGAATTTAGGCATTTTTTGTAGTATATACATAACCAACAAACCAACCACAAAAGATACAAGCACCATCCACCATGGTATATTTTTTCTTTCACTGGTTTTCTCAACTGCTTCTGAAGTCTGGTTTACAGGAGTCTGTTTTATTTGCACATGATTGGCATCAGATGTATTGTTTTGTGCCATACTTTCTCTACTTGGCTCCACTTCTACTCTATAGCTAGGGACAGTAAGGTAACTCATTGTTTTACTCTTAGGATTATATATAGATATTTTACGTTCAGGAATAACAAAACTTTCATTAGCAATAAAAGCAAAACTTTTTACATAACTGCCTTTTATCTTCTTGCTTACTACAGTACTATCCACTTTTGCATCATCACCATAAACTGTCACATTTTCTATTTCATACTCATCTAATTCAAAATCTTCAAGTATACCTTCACCTGTAATCTCTACTCTCAAATTCACAGGTTTATTTGCTTTTACCTTTGTATGGTCTAGTGTTGCTTTTATTGTAAAATCACCCACCAAATCAGATTCTTTTTCCTGCGCATTGACTTTTAGATCTAAGCTTGTAGACATAATAGGTGTCCACTTGGTATCGTATCTGCCAAAAATATCTTGCCTACGTCTATCAGGTTCTCCCAACTTCGCCGTCGCAGCGTCTATTTTAAAAGTACCTGCTTTTTTTGCCGTGACCAAATAACGCATCTCTATGACATGATATCCATTGCTTCTGTACTCTTTAGCCTTACCCATCTCTTTAATAAAGAAATTTTTTGACACAGGTGCGGTGTAGTTTGCTATTTGTCTATTTCTCAATGCATTTGAAACAGAGATATACACAGTCGCTAAAAAAGACTCACCCACCATGACCTCTTTTTTATTTGCATTTAAAGCAAAAGAGAACTGAGAACTATTTTTTATTTTGGGAGCTTGTGACTTTGAAACTTTTATATCTATTGGTTTTGTCTTATAGTTTTGACCTGAGATATTTACTATATATGCAGGAATATGTACATTTTTTGTAGGCACAAACCTGTAACTTTTTGTGGTAGATTTTTTATTTTTCATGCCATTGGTAGTAATTTGAAAACTTTGGTTTGAACTTGTACCCGTGCCGAGCACCTTATGTCCTCCTATGGTTTGAATATTAGGAAATGCCGCAGACCCACCAACTGCTGTTATACTCAGTTCTACGGGGTTACCAAGCACAATATCTGTAGTATTAACTTTGGCTTCCACACTTGCCGCACTGACTAAGCTCAATAGTCCATAATGCATTAAAAATAGTGTAAATAGTAATTTCTTTATCATAGTGTTTCTCCTTGCTTTACCATGGATTCATCCCCTCTTCTCTTTTACCCTTGTTTCCTTGGTTCATCTGATACATCATGGTAGGTGTTTTTTCTTTTTGCATCTTCTTCATAAGACGCTTAAGCTCTTGTTTATTTAGTTTTTCTTTTTCACTCATTTTATTTTTTTGGTTTTCTGGTTTTGAAGAAGACTTATCCCCTTGTTTCTCTTTTGATTTATCTTTTTGATTGGAATCATTTTTATCTTTTTCGCCCTCTTTTTTCTTTTTATCTTCGTCTTTTTTATCTTTCTTTTGTTTATTGTCTTTTTTGTCCGAATCTTTCTGTTTATCTTTATTCTTCTCTTTTTGATTCTTTTTCTTGTCGTCTTTTTTCTTTTGGTCTTCTTTTTTGTCTTGATTTTCTTTTTTATCGTTTTCTTTCTTCTCTTCTTCTTTCTTCTCTTCTTGCTGCTTCTTCTTTTCTTCTTCTTTTTGTTTCTGTTTCTGTTTCTGTTTCTTTGCAAGCTCTAAATTAAACTTTGTATCTTCATCCTCTTTAAACTTTAGGGCATTTTCATACATCTCAATGGCTTTATTTAATTCTTTTTTTTGAAAATAGCTGTTACCCATGTTATGTAATCTTGTTGCCTCGTCAATTCCTTTTGCCTTGTCATAAAATTCAAGTGCTTTATCGTAATTTTTATTTTTATAATATGCATTACCAACGTCATACTCTTTTTGAGGCGTTGTAACATTTAAGGAGTTTAACAATTTTGCAGATTTTCCATACTCCTTTGCCTCGTAAGCTTGTGTCGCTTTTTCTATCGTTTTAAAATCAGTAATACCTGCATGCAAAAAAGTTGCTATGACCATGTACACTATCCAAATATGTCTCCATAACTTCATGCTACTCTCCTTTTTGGGAAAGATGAAAAAGATACCAGTAAAAAAAGTAAGCCCAAACCTAAAGGATAATAAAAATACTCTATACGTTCAGTCACAGCAATCTCACCTTGTTCTTTTTCCTGATGTTGACTACGTATAACCGATACAAGCTCTTCTATGTCTTCTTTTCCAGATGATGCTATCACAAAGGCACCATCACTCTCTTTTGCTACTTCTCCTAAAGTGTCATTCCTTTGGCTAATAGCTATAGTGCCATTAGGCTTTGTAATGGGCTTAGCATTTTTATCTATGACTGGTGCGCCTTTTGTTGTCCCTACAAGTACAACATAAAGTTCTATATTGTTTTGTTCTAGTATCTCTTCAAAATTGGCAATGGCTTCTTTGTCTCCACCATCTGTAAAAAGTACCAATATCTTAGGTTTCTTTTCCTCTAAGAGTGATGCACTAAGCTCTGCCAATCCAGAAAAATCTGTAGAACCCATATTAATATAAGAGTCATCTACACCATCGAGTATCATTTTGAGTGTCTCTTTATCACTTGAAAATGGTGCCAGCACAAAAGAACTATGTGCAAATGCCATAATCCCTATTTCATCATTTGGCATTGCATCAAAAAATGCAGACATTTTCTTTTTTGCAAATGCCAAACGATTTGGATAGACATCTTTACTACGCATGGAGCCAGATATATCGAGTGCACTCAACAAAGTAAGCCCTTTTACCTCTACTTTTTTCTCACCTTTTTCGACCACTGGTCTTGCCATAGCTACTATCATAAGAAATATACTTATAAAAAGTAGTATATTACGAACCACTAAAGGCATACTCTCGTCTGTAGCACTTAAACGCTTCAATACCTTTTCATCAAATACCCGTGAAAGTTTCGCTTTATTTGTCGAAATAAGAAAAGCCAAAATAAGAAAAGGCACTATCATCACTAAAAAAAACTGTGGATTTACAAATGTCATCTACACACCTTTTGCATTTCTAGCGTAGATATACGCCAACAAAGCTAAAATCGCTAAAAACAACGGATAAATATACAAATACGTATGCTGGACTACTTTTTTGTTATCTATTTTTGTTGCTTCCAATTTTTCTATCTCTGTATAAACCTTACTTAATGTAGTAGCATCTCTAGCACCAAAAGAAAAACCTTTTCCCACTTTGGCAAGTTCATCCAAATATGCACCATTATAGTCACGCTCATCCCCTATACCAATAGTATAGAGTTTGATGTCTTGATTTTCTATCAAATTAATAGTATCACCAAAGGGTACTTTTGACATATTGTCTACACCATCTGTAAGCAATATGGCTACTTTTGACTTTGCCTTACTTTTAGAAAGTAAGTTATAAGATTGGACAATAGCATCGTTAATAGCCGTACGCTTTCCTGCGACACCCATTTTTTGCATACGGGTAATATCTGTTAAAAACTTCTTTTCAAATGTTAAAGGAGAAGCTATAAATGCAATATCTGCAAAGGTAACCATACCAATACGGTCATGTTCACGCTTTTCTATAAAGTCACCAACCACTTCTTTCACCACATCAAACTTATTTTTCCAAGGATCATTCGCATCAAAGCCTCGCTGTCTCATAGAGTCTGAAGAATCAATAATAAGCACAATATCCCGCCCCTCTTTTTTTGTATTTGCATAAGACTTCGTAATCACAGGAGAAGCAATAGCAACAATGGCTGCAAATATCCCTACCCATTTTAAAATATCTAAAAGAGAAGTACCTTGTTTACTCTTAACCATAAGTGATTTGACATGAGGAAAGTATATGGCACGACTTCGCTCTTTACAAAACTTAGCACAGAACATAAAAAGCAATACCAATGCCAATAGATAGGGATACTCAAAACTAAACTGATTCATCTGCTACCTGTACATAGAGATTAAATTTATTTTTTGTATTCTCATCTAAGACCTCTACCTCTTTTTTATATTTATACTGTTCTAGCATAGGCTCTAGCTGAGAAAAAAGTTCTTTTCTTCTCTCATCTGTGGCGAGTAGTCGTGCATAGTGCGTTGCTTCATAAGCTGACTTTTTGGTATTAGTCCAGTCTATCTTCTTCATCGCTTCTAGGTAACCTTTTTCAAGGTTTATCTTTCTGTTATCCCAAAACTTTTTAGCTATAAAAAATAAAATACCCACCAACAGCAAAGAACCAAAAAGTATCAAGCCCCAGTAGATATAGTACGAACTATCTGGAATTTCAAGTAGTGGCTTTATATCGCGTAGTTGTTGACTTATATTGTCTTCATTCATTGCATCTTCTTCATTAATTTTAATGCGACATCTTCATCTGTATAGATTTTTGTAAAACGCACCCCTTGTTTTTTAAACTGTCTATAGAGTTTCTCATCATTTTCATGTAGTGCTTTCTCATAGTTTTTCACTGTCTGAGAGTTTACATCACCTTCAAAACTCTGCTTTGTCTCCATATCTATAAGTCTTAAGTAGCCTAATTCTGTAGGTTTCTCCTCAAATTTATCTCTTACTATCACTGCAAACACATCATGTTTTTTAGCTAAAAGTTTTAAGTCAATGTCTCCTACAAAATCTGAAACAATAAACAAAAGTGCTTTTTTTCGCAAACGCGCAATAAGCGTTTCAACCAATGCCTCAAAGTTTGCTTCTTTCCCCAATGGGTCAAAAGCCATCACATCATCTACAGCCTGATGTACAGAAAAAAGTTTTTTACTAGGCTTAGAGAAAGTATTCATAGTACTGGAAAAAATCATATGTGAAAATAAATCAGCGTTTTTTACTGCAGAGAAACCCAGTGTAGCTACCACTTCGGCAATGACATCAGATTTTTGTTTGACGGTACCAAAGTACGTAGAACCAGAAAGGAGTGAAACAACCACCACATTTAGCTCACGTTCTTCTTTATAAATTTTTATAAAGGGTTTACCTAGCTTTGCTGTTGTTTTCCAATCTATTTTACGAACATCATCACCATGTACATATTCACGTAATTCTGCGAACTCAAAACCTTCACCTTGAAACAATGATGCATTGTTTCCAATCATGTCACCATAAACCTGCTTTTTGGTTTTAAGAATAATTTTTTTAACAGCTTTATTCAAAATAAACTCTTAAGGAATGGGAACAGCTGCCAAGATTTTTTCTATAATCTCATCTTGTGTTATCTCTTCTGCTTGTGCTTCATAACTCAATATAATCCTATGACGCAATATCTCTTTAGCGATATACGCTATCTCCATAGGAGAAACAAAATCTTGCCCTTTTAAGTACGCTATAGCACGTGAAGCTTTATACATATCTATACTTGCTCTTGGACTTGCTCCAAACTCTATGTATGTTTCAAGTTCTTCAAGTCCATACACTTTAGGGTTACGTGTAGCAGAAACCAGCTCAATGACATACGCTTCTATCTCTTCATCCATATGTACTTCTAAAACCTCGTTACGTATCTGTTCTAAGTCATCGAGTGTTGCAACTTGCTCTATTTTTCCAAAACTATTATTGGCTACACGTCTAGCAATTTCAAGTTCTTCTTCTTTCGTGTTGTACCCTACCACTAATTTCATCATAAACCGGTCTAGTTGTGCTTCTGGTAGTTCATACGCACCCTCTTGTTCTACAGGATTTTGCGTAGCCATCACAAGAAAAGGCAGATCAATCTTAAATGTCTCATCTCCAATAGTCACTTGTCTCTCTTGCATCACTTCAAGAAGTGCAGACTGTACTTTTGCAGGAGCACGATTAATCTCGTCTGCTAAAAGTAAGTTAGTAAAAACGGGGCCTTGTTTTATTTTGAAAGTGTTGTTAGATGGATCATATATTTCAGTACCAATAATGTCTGTAGGAAGTAAATCTGGGGTAAATTGTACACGTTTAAAGTTCAACCCAAGTGTTTTAGATAATGCATTTACCGCCGTTGTCTTTGCAAGTCCTGGTACACCTTCTAATAATATATGCCCACGACATAACAACCCTGCTAAAAGCCCCTCTATCATCTTCTCTTGACCCACAAGTACTTTAGATATCTCTGTTTTAATATTTTCAATCACCTGACTCAAAACAGTCCTTTAATAGTTTTAATTTTAAGAAGTATACTTTTTCGAAGTTAATTGAAGATTAATGCTTCATAATACGCCACTTCTTTTTACTATAAATATATAACCTCACCAGACACCATTATGTGTATAACGGAAAATACAGTAGTTAACAATAAATATATTCTAGAGAGTATGAAAAAGTTATGATAAAAAGAAGATTTAGAAAGATATTATTAAGATATAGAGACTCTCTAAAGAGTCTCTATTAGTACTTAAGACTTAAAAGTCGTAAGTTATACCTGCAGATACAACATCCATATCTGGTTGATCAGAATCAATTAGAAGACGTTGATAGTCAACAAATAGACCTAAATTATCTTGACCATCAATTTCAAGTGCATACTCAAGTCCAAGACCTGCTGCAAAACCACTCTCATCTACTTCTGACATTTTACTACCAGAGTTTGTTGATGTTTGTGTCCAACCGTATCCTAGAAGAGCATATGCATTAAACGCTTCATCTATTTGAACTTGTGGCTTAGCATAGAGTCCAAAGTGTTGTAACTTCTGTCCAGATAATTCATCGTCTTTCCAGAATGTTGCAATAGCTCTTGCTTCAACACCTATAAATTCATTGAAGTCATAACCTGCTCTTAACATAGCACCATAAGTTACATCTTCATATTCACATTTTCCACAACTATCATAGTATCTACCACGCGTAAGTCCAACACCAACATAGACTGGTGTTTTTGTTTGTTTCTCTACAATAGGTTCAACTGGAATATACTCAGGTATCTCAATGTCTCCACCAGCATATGCCATAGTTGACATAGCTGCTACTGTAATTGCTGATAATATAAAACTTTTTTTCATTTATAATCCTTTAAATTATTTTACAAGAGCATTAAGCTCTTCACGTCTTACAAAGAACAAACCAAGTGTTCCTGTAAGAAGTGCTAAAAGAAGCATACTTATGTTTCCAAGTGCATCACCACTGTCTGATGATTGTGTACTTTCACATGTACCATCAAATGAGACTGTCACAGTCGCTGGGTTACTTTGTTTACCACATTTATCGGCTATCACATATTTTACACTTACTGTACCTTCACATGCGTCATCTGGATCAAAGAGTATTGCTCCAGTTGTTGTATCTACCAACCATGTACCTTTACCTTCAACATAGAGTGTTGTTGCTGCTTTACCTTCAGCATCAAGTAATCTTGTACTGTTTGCAATAACATTTGTTCCTTTGTCATTAGCTTGTACATTAATAGTACTTACTTCACCTTTAGTAATATTAGCAGAATCATTTGCTGCTACAGGTGCATCAATATCACTACATGTCTGCTCTGGTGTCGCACTTGGTGTCGCCGTTGCAGTCGCACTTGGTTTCGCCGTTGCAGTCGCCGTTGGTTTTGGTGTTGCAGTCGCACTTGGTGTCGCCGTTGGTGTTGGTGTTGGTGTTACTTTTACTGGTGGTTTTATTACTACTGGTGCATCTATACCTACAGTCACTTTCACGGTATCTGTTCCACCCTTACCATCAGAAATAGTATATTCAAATGTTTCAGGACCAACTGCATTTGCATTAGGTGTAAATGTAACTGTTGTACCAACAAGTTGTACTTTACCATTTGTTGGGTTTCCAACAGATATAATAGTCAAGGTATCTCCATCTGCATCCCCGTCATTTTTAAGTAATTCTGATGCAGGGATAACTAACGGTGTACCTGCCTTGGTCTGCTTAGTGTCATTTATACCTACTGGTGCATCATTTACAGAAGTAACTGTTACTGTCACTGTTGCCTTTAAACCTCCAGCTGTATAAGTAAATGTGTCTACACCTACAAAGTTAGCATTAGGTGTATATTTAACTGTACCATTAGGATTTATAACTACTTTACCATTTTTTGGTTGTGTAACTGAGTCTATTGAAGCTGATGTATTTGTATCATTTTTTGTTACATTGATATCTATAGATGTATCTTCTTTTATCGTCGACTTGTCAGCAACCGCTTTTAGAACTATATTTGTATATGTATAATCACTAGAAGTACCGTCGGCATTTGCACTACCTTCTGAACTCATATTAACAAGAAATCCATTACCTGGGTTTGTTATAGGTGTATTTTCTCTAACACTAACTGGGATAACAACTAGGTATCTCATGTCTCCTGGTAAATCTTCTGTAGCTTTTTGTTGAATACGTACAACATAATCTTCCTTTACGTAGTCGATGTCAAATTTATTAGTGACATCCGTATTTCCAGTTCTAGCATTCAAAACTTTTATAGCATTAATATTATCATTTTTAAGAGATACTTTTCCTAAAGTAACCGTTACTTTAAATCTATTAATACCTGCTACAACTTCATCATTTCTCTCACTCATTATGAAAGTAACATTACCTTCTCCATTATTTTCCAATGACTCTAATGGTGCTGGTTCTATTGCTGGTTGTGCTAGTGACATCAAGGGTGCAGCTTGAAGCATTCCCATTGTCATAAGTATTGTTACGATGCTCATTTGCATATATGTCTTTAGTGTATGCATTTTTTATTCCTTTTAAAATTAATTTATTATTTTCTAGAGATACTTTTCATGGTATCTCTACTCTTATCGATATTAATATCGCCATATGTTCCTAGTTTTATTGTAGTTTCCAAAATAAACTTTCTAACCCTCTCCTTCTTCAACTGTAAATGTACCTATAAATTATAAAAAGTATCTATATTATTAAGTGCATTAACTGGCTGTGTTTAAGTAATATACTGTAATAAAAAGAGTCACTATTATCAAAGCTTCATAGGCTATTGTTAACCGTTAGACTCTTAAACATTGACATTATAGCATCTAAACTTAAAAAAATGGCTGTATTTTTAGGAATTCTGACTTATAGGGAACTCTAATATAGTAAAATATTAATTCTTTTTCAAAAATAACATTGTAGTAATAATAATATCATCATCATCTTTACTAGGTGATTTTAAAATGACTCTATCTTTTTCTTTCTCATTATATTCTATATAGATTTTTTCTCCAAAAGAAGAAATTTTACAGATATTTTTGCTTCTAGCCAATATTTTCAGTTTTATAATGTCTAGAAATTGTGTGGTAATTATGTCCAACTTACCGAACCTATCAGCTATTTCTATTTCAATGGCATGCACCTCCTCTGTTGTTTCACATTGAGAAAGTCTTCGGTAGAGTTCTAGCCTTAGTCTATCTTCTTCTATAAGTTCTTCATTGAGGTACGCATCTACCGAGAGTTTCATATCGATATGCTGTGTTGCCTCTTTGTCTTGTCCACTTAGCTCTTTGATGGCATCTTCAAGCATACGCAAATAAAGTGAATACCCTATTTGCTTAATATGCCCAGACTGTGCTTCTCCGATGATATTACCACCACCACGTATCTCTAAGTCATGGAAAGCGAGCACTGCACCACTTCCTAAGTCAGAGTGTGATTCAAGTGCCAGTAAACGACGCTTAGCATTTTCTGTTAAACGCTCTTTGTCTGCTACCATAAAGTAACAGTAGCCCTCTTTCCCTCCACGCCCTACTCTTCCCCTAAGCTGGTGAAGGTCTGCTATACCGAAGTTATCTGCACCATCAACTATCATGGTATTGGCATGAGGCATGTGTATACCTGATTCTACTATGGAAGTAGAGAGCAGTACATCATACTCACCATCTTCAAAGAGCATCATCTCATCTTCTGTCTCTTTGGCTGAAATTTTAGAATGAAGTACTGCTATACGAAGCTTAGGAAGTATCTCTAATAAAATCTTTTTCTTAGCCTCTATACCTGCAATAGAATTAAAAACATAAAATATTTGCCCACCTCTACGCATCTCACGCATAATGGCTTCTTTAATCACTTTATCATCATAGGATTTTACAAATGTTCTTACCCCTTGACGTTCTGTTGGAGGTGTGAGGATTTCAGAAAAACTTTTGACCTCTGACATTGCAAGATTTAAAGAACGTGGTATAGGCGTAGCAGACATGGAGAACAGATGCACGTCAATAGCTATCTCTTTAAGTGCCTCTTTTTGTTTCACCCCAAATTTATGCTCTTCGTCGATGATGACAAGTGCTAGGTTTTTAAACTTTGCTTTGAGTAGTGCATGTGTTCCCACCACCACGTCAATCCTGCCATCTGCTAAAGCTTCAAGCACACCTTTTTTTTCTTTCGCTGTAGAGAACCTGTCTAGTTTTGCCACCTTAATATCGTGTCCGTAAAAACGTTCTTTTAAGCTTTTGAAGTGCTGTGAGGAAAGTAGTGTAGTAGGGGCTATCATCATGGCTTGATAGCCATTTTTAACAGCTAAAAACATACCATTCATCGCTACTTCTGTTTTTCCAAACCCTACATCGGCACTAAGAAGTCTGTCCATCATTTTACCCGAACTCATATCATCAAGCATATCTATGATGGCTTTTTCTTGGTCTTCAGTATGCACAAACCCTGCTTCAGACATAAAAACCTGATGTTCAGTCGCAATTTTTAAACCTAACGCTCGATCTTCACTACTACCTCCTACTTCCTCGCTCCTCACTAATTTTATGCCTTTTTTCAAGTGACGTTGTGCAGAGAGGTTAATAATCTGTGAGGCTATAGCAAATAATTTTTCTTTTACCTTACCTTTGAGCTTTTTAAAGCTTGCTTTCCCCATACGATCAAGTACAGGTAATGTACCTCCTTCTGCGACATAACGGTCTATCACTTCTAAATTTGAAACAGGGATAAGTAAGGCATCTTCATTTTGATAATGCATCACAACAAATTCCGAGTTAGCTCCAAGTATTTCTCTTTTTTCAATGCCCTTAAATATTCCTACTCCATGGTTTTCATGTACAACATAATCACCCAGTTTTAACTCATCTAATATCATAGATGCTTTTTTAACTTTTTTACGTTTAAGGGGTTTGTTGAGTGAGAGTATAAGTCTATCTGAACCTAAAATATTGACTATACCTTCTTGGTAAACAAAGGTTATATTTGAAAAACTATCAAGTTCAGACCCTCTAACAATACTCTCATTTTTTGCAAGTATTGTGATGTTTTTATCTTTATGTGACTCAAGTAGTTTGTTATGATTGACTGCTTCTAAGTCACGATACTTTGAACCTTCTGGTACTGCCGGAAGCAAAAATGATTTACGTGGAACCAATGGTTCACTGAGGTCATAAATCTCTTTAAGTTCATCGTCTAAATTTGATGCCCATACACCTGCGAACTGGACTAAAGCACTTTGCCCCAAGTCATCTAAATGCCAAAGCCCTAATGAATCTATATCTTTCACAAAAGTATCGTATCGACTAAATTGACATCTATCTTTCAATGCTTCAAATGTATCATTTTCAAGTGCTAAAAATGCTGGAGAAAAAGTTAAGAATTCCAATTCATCAGGGAGTCGTTTCTGTGTATTTTCATCGTAATGTTGTATAGTTTCTACCTCTTCATCAAACAAAGAAATACGATATGGCTTGTCAGTGTCAAGAGGAAAAATATCTATAATATCACCACGAAATGAAACCTCTCCATGCACAGAAGCAATATCGGTAAAATGATAGCCCCAACGATAAAGCTTATCTTTCAATGTCTCTAAGTGTAAGGTATCTCCAAACTCTATCGTCTCTTTAGAAAAATACTCTACCTTAGGAAAAGGTATAAGTAATGTACGCAATGGAGAGATAAGTACTTTTTTATTTTGACTCTCATTATAACTCGCTAAAGTAATGAGGAAAAGCTGTATATCTTCATCATATGTACGTAAATCTTCACCTACAGATACACGCAAATCAGGCAATACAAATGTGTCAAATCCAAGCAAATTAGCCACATCACGTATTTGCATTGCTTCTTTGTCATCTTTACAGATGAGCAGCTTTGTCTCTTCTAGCTCTTCTAAATATTGGTATATATTACTTTGGTACATATTCTCACTTTTTGGTGCGATGGCAATCGCCCCCTACGTATTTCTTTGTTTTAAAAATTCTTCTACTACATAAAATGATCCAAAGACTAAATATGTCTCGTTATCATCTATTTTATTTTGAAAATGACTATATTTTAGCTCTACAGTTTGTAAGGCTTTTTCTATCTCATGTGTAGTTGTAGCACGTTGTGACTTTATTGAAATAATCTCTACGCGTTTCACTTTAGGTTTTAAAATACGTAAGACCGTTTCATAGTCTTTGTCATCAAGGCTATTATATATCAAAACTACTTTTTCATCTAGTGCTTTTACTATAGCACGGGCAGCCAATGGGTTATGTCCTACGTCTATACGTATGTTTTTACGCAAAGCATAAAAACGTCCGAAAAGTTTTAGGCTTAATAAATTGTTTACATCATAATCTATATTTAAAATATCTAAAGCTTGCAAGGCAACGGTAGCATTATCTACAAGATAGTCTCCCCAGCCTTTTTGTTTGGCAATCTGCGATAATCCGTAGGGATCAACCTGTGTATTGACCCTTGGGCAGACACATAGGTATGCCTCTACATCATTTGCAATCTTTTTTGCAACCTCAACCACTTCATCAAAAACCTGTGGAGCTAACAAAGCCTTCTTCTGTATGCTTCGTATCTTTGTGCCTGCTATCTCTTCTATGCTCTCACCCAAAAAATCCTGATGGTCTATGCCAATAGGTGTGATAATAGAAAGTGCTTTATCGCATACATTGGTTGCATCAAACTCTCCACCAAGCCCAGCTTCTAACACCATGAGATCACAGTTTTCAAAGACTATGAAGGCTAAAAGTGTAGTGTACTCAAAGTAAGACAAGTCATCAGATATCTCTTTGCCCAAAATACCAAAAAGTCTCTGATGTGCCACTTCCAAAACCTCATCTGAAGCATCATCACCATCTAACCATATACGTTCATTAAATTTTAATATATGAGGAGAAGAAAAATGCCCAACACTATAATTACTAATTCCTAATTCCTCACTCTTCACTCCTTGCCCATAGGCAAGATGTGCCACCATACGTCCTGTCGAACCCTTACCGTTCGTACCTACAATATGAAGCGTTTTAGGATGTCGTATATACGGTTTGAGTAGACTGTAAGCGACATGAACACGCTTATGGTCTATCTCTTTATAATACAGTGGTTTACTTTCTAAGAAAACATGCAGCAGTATAGACACTATATTCTATTTCTCTACTTTAATTTTTTTCTTCTTTTTTTTCTTCTTTTTGGTTGTCCCTTTTGCTGACACATAAGCAACAAATTCGTCTAGTGCTTTTTCTAACCCACTTCGTATAGCTTCTGTTCTAAGCTTAGAAGAGGTAAGTGATGATGCTTCAATATCTGACTCCACCCTAGATGAAATACTTTTTTTGAGCTTACCTCTCTTTGTCTGCATCTCAAACTGCACACGTATGTCTGCTCTATATCGCGTAACATAACCATTTTCATAAGCAAGAGGTCTAAACCTACTTCCTCTGTAACTTATAAGTATTTGACTGCCTGCTTGTTCTTTAGGCACTATACTTCCCTTAAAACGTGTATATACCAAACGGTTCATCTCATCTTTTACAAAAGGTGCATTTTCTGGCTCTCCTCTGTCAACTTCTACCTCAACATACACAGTATCTTCAAAAACTTGTTTAATGTAATGTGTGGATGGTTTATATCCACATGCTGTTACAATCCATGCAAACAATGCAAAGATTGCAAATAACAATACTTTTTTCATACTCTATCCTTTATCTGATTTTACAGCTAAGTTTACCAATTTATTTGGTACCACTATCTCTTTGACAATACGCATACCCTCAAGCCATTTTGAACCTGCAGTTTTCGCAGCTTCAAGTATTTCATCATTAGATGCAGAGGGACTCATCTCTATCTCTGTACGTTTCTTCCCACCTATCATGACCATATACAAAATACTATCTTGCACAAACACTTCTTCATTTATTTTTAGTTTAGCGCCTAAATTTTCTCTTTCAAATAGTATTTCAGAGAGTTCAGTCGCTACATGAGGGATGATAGGTTCCAAGAGATTAAGCATGATATACATCCCCTCTGTCCATACATCTGCGTTGTCCTGTTTATCTAAAGCATTGCTTGCTTCCATACAAGCAGCTATGAGTGTATTAAAAGCAAATGTTTTTTCATAGACATCAGATGACTTTTGTAAAGCCTCATAGACTTTCACACGTGCCAGTTTAGACTCTTTACTTAAAGTACCTTGGTCTATGTCTGGCAAAGTGCTACTTGTGACTTTCCCTTTTCTGTCATAGAGTTTTTTAATGAACCTAAATGCACCCTCAACAGCAGAGTCATTCCACTCCAGTTCTTTTGCAGGAGGAGCAGCAAAAAGTGTAAAGAGTCTAGCAGTATCGGCACCATACTTTTCTATGAGAGCATCGGGATCAACGGTATTGCCTTTAGACTTAGACATCTTAGCACCATCCATCAGCACCATGCCTTGTGTAAGTAAGTTCTCAAACGGTTCATCTATGTCATGGTAACCAAGGTCACGCAATACTTTTGTAAAGAAACGCGCATATAGTAAATGCAAGATGGCATGCTCTATGCCACCTATGTATTGGTCAACACCAAGCCAGTAGTTTGCCTCTTCTTTATCTATGCCTGTCTCATTCCACTTTTTAGGATTGGTCGCATAACGGAACTGATACCAGCTTGATTGCACAAAAGTATCTAGCGTGTCTGTCTCACGTTTAGCTTCTTTCCCACACTTAGGACAAGCACACGTAGACCAAGTAGGATGATTTTCAAGTGGGTTACCCTCACCTGTTATCTCCACATCTTCAGGAAGTGCTATAGGAAGATTTTCTACTTTCTCTGCTACAAGACCACAGTCGTCACAATGCACAAAAGGTATAGGAGCACCCCAGTAACGCTGACGGCTTATGCCCCAGTTTCTTAACTTATAATTCGTAGTACCTTTACCTAGGTTTTCATCTTCAAACTTAGTGATAATCTCTTTTTTTGCATCCGTATTTTTCATGCCATCAAAAGAAGCAGAGTTCTCTAAGTTACCCTCTAAAATATAAGGTAATTCTTCCCCACCATTGATTACTCTTTTTATAGGTAAATCATACTTCGTAGCAAACTCAAAGTCTCTCTCATCATGTGCAGGAACAGACATCACCGCACCACCACCGTAAGTTGCCAATACAAAGTTAGCTGTCCATACAGGTATTTCGTCTTTGGTTAAAGGATGTATAACTGTTAAACCTAGGTCATACCCCTCTTTACCCTCTTTAGCACGTTCTATCTCTGTCATGTTTGTAATAGCGACTATCTTCTGGGCTACATCGGCACCAAGCAAGTCATTTTTCAACAAATACTTTGTAATAGGATGCTCCGCGGCTAGTGCAGAGTATGTCACACCATAAATAGTGTCTGGACGTGTGGTAAATACTGTATACTTGTCAAAGTTCCCACCAAGTTTAGCCTTAGAAGCCTCAGACAATTCAAAGTCAAACTCAAGCCCCTGAGACTTTCCTATCCAATTGTCTTGCATGGTCAATACTTGATTAGGCCATTTACCCTCAAGTTGTTTTAAGTCACCTAGCAAATCATCTGCATACTTAATGATGTCAAGGTAATACCCTGGCATCTCTTTAAGTTCCACTTCATTGTCGCAACGCCAACAACATCCTTCTTCTACCTGCTCATTGGCTAGTACGGTATGGCAATCTTCACACCAGTTAACCGTCGTAGATTCACGGTAAAGCAAACCCTCTTCAAACATCTTGATAATAAACTCTTGTTCCCACTTCGTATAAAGCTCATCACACGTAGCAAACTCACGTGTCTTAGAAAATGAAAGCCCTAGTGTATTTAGCTCTTTTCTCATATAGTCTATGTTTGAGTATGTCCAGTCTTTAGGGTGACGACCATGTTTAATAGCAGCATTTTCAGCAGGCATCCCAAAAGCATCCCAACCAATAGGGTGCAGTACGTTAAAGTCTTGTTTTCTATAGTAACGAGCAAAAGCATCACCAATGGCATAGTTTCTTACATGTCCCATGTGTAGTCTACCACTTGGGAAAGGGAACATAGAAAGTATGTATTTTTTCTTTCTTGTTAAAGCATCATCAGGCTCAAAAGCCTTCTCCTCATCCCACTTTTTCTGCCATTTGGCTTCAATCTCATTTGGATTGTAACTCATTCAATCTCACTTATATTTTGGTATTTCATATTAAAAAGATTATATCGAATAAGGGGTTAGATATGTCTGTAGTCTCTTCTTTAGAGGTCTCCTTTATTCTTATTTGATATACTCTGTTCAAATATATTTGAAAAAGAGGAAGAGAAATGTTTCCAGGAAGCAAGCCAAGAGAAGGCTTTAGTATGAAAGTCAATGGCATACATTTGAACCGTCCAGACTTACATGAAATAGCAGCAGATTTAGATATTGGGACTAGAGATATACTCATCAAAGACCGTATTCTTACCATCTACAACACCTCTCAAACATGTCAAGACATTGTAGACGATAACGCCCTAGCCTCATTTATTGCGATGACGCTCAATATCGCCATTGAAGATATAACAGAAATGTCACCTGTCATAGAAGAGCCCGTAAAAATGGAGTTTGATTTAAGTGACTTTGAGGATGAAGACTAATGTCAAGCAACTTAATAGACAATGCCTCCAAAAATCTAAACGACGTACTCCGTGATGTTTTTTTACATGATGACAGCAGCACTGCACTGGTCATTTATGATTTAGAATCACCTCTTTCTCGCATACTTACAGATGCCTATCGTATTGCCTTACCAAAAGCTACTTTTGTCAACTTTCACACAACAGACGCAGAGGAAGTGCTTTCCAAAATTGATGTCCTTAAAGCTGGACACTTTGTGGCACTTGTCCAGTCTACAAGTTTTCGTCTCTCTGCTTTTCGCATACGTATAGAGCTCTTTAAAAAGAAAATCAAAGTC
The DNA here is from genome assembly GCA_034658615.1 of Campylobacterota bacterium. Lineage (GTDB taxonomy): Bacteria > Campylobacterota > Campylobacteria > Campylobacterales > Sulfurovaceae > Sulfurovum. The sequence continues at coordinate 1,649 of JAYEFI010000128.1, read as the reverse complement.
GCTGAACACCCACACCTAGGCAGAATGCCAAAAGACGAAGAAGTGCAACGCTATGTCGATGCACTCTCCTATGATAAAGCGTACTACCACCACACAGGACATACACTCAAAAATATGTTAAATGAAGCAAAAGGTGCCGTAGTTCACAGTGGAGATGAAAAACTCATCTACCCTGGAGGTTTTGAAGATGCCAAAATTAACATAGGAGACTATAGTCAAATGAAAAACATGGGCGGTCAGTTTCCTATTGGTGAAGTCTTTACTGAAGCTACAGACCTTACATCTGTCCATGGCAGAACCAATATCATAGCCTTTGGTGACACTAACTATAAAGTAAACATTCCCCCTCATCCTATTACCATCATCATTGAGAAGGGTCAACTGGTACGCACTGAAAACAGCACAGCAGAATTTGAAGCCGTACTAAACATGATAAAAGAGGAAGAAGACATTGTCTGGGTGCGTGAACTTGGACTTGGACTAAACCGTGCATTTTCTAAAAACAAACATGTCTCAGATATGGGTACTTTTGAACGTATGTGTGGTCTTCATCTTTCATTGGGTGCGAAACATGGCATATACGCCAAAGAAGGCATGAAAAGAAATAGTGGAAAATTTCACATTGATGTCATGATTGACACAAGCACATTAACCATAGATGATGTACTTGTATTTAAAGAAGAGAAGTGGGTGGTGTAGTCAAACACACACCACTACTCAAACGTATTACACGCTCTCATATCGCCAGTTTTTAATCCTCGTCTTAACCATTCCATACGTTGCTTAGCTGAACCATGTGTAAATCCATCTGGGTTTACGTATTGACCTGCTTTCTTCTGTAACGTGTCATCACCTATAGAAGCTGCTGCACGAAGAGCTTCTTCTAAATCACCTTGTTCTAAAATGCCAAATCTGTTGTGGGCATGGTGTGCCCAAACACCTGCGTAACAGTCTGCTTGAAGTTCTACTTTTACTTGTAATGCATTAGACTTTGTACTTTGTCCACCCCAGCTTTGTTTTGCATTTTGTACTTTTTGTAATGTCCCTTGCAAGTTTTGAATATGATGACCTACTTCATGGGCAAGTACATACGCCTGTGCAAAATCACCTGGTGCTGAGTGGTTCTTAGCTAGCTCATCAAAAAAGCTCTGATCTAAATAAACCTTATGGTCAGCAGGGCAGTAAAAAGGTCCCATCGCCGAATCTGCAAACCCACATCCAGATTTTGTACCACCACGGTAGAGTACCATCTTAGGTTCTCTATATTTCATACCATACTTTGGAAGTACTGTATTCCACACTTCTTCAGTGTAGCCCAATGTTGTAGACATGAATTGTGACATCTCATTGTCTTTTGCTTCGTTGGCTACAGTGGTTTTACCTCCACCACCCATACCCACAAGCGAAAGAGGGTTAAATCCAGAGAAATATGCCACTACCCCTAACCCTATCACTGCCCAACCAAATTTAGTTTTAAGTAGAGGTTTTACGATGGGCCACACCATCATCATCATACCCATAGATGGCATACCACGCCCTCCACTACCGCCTGAAGTAGCTCTTCTGTCTTCTACATTAGAACTTTTTCTTCCACCTTTCCATTTCATCATGAGCCTTTAAATATTGATTTTCGAATTTAACTAAATTCC
>JAYEFI010000127.1:0-2215 GCA_034658615.1 Campylobacterota bacterium | reverse complement strand
TTATTATTTGCCCTATGAAGCAGCCCCTATAGTAAGCTGTAAACCTTTTAATGTAGGTTCTGTCTCTACAAATATTTTATGTGAAAACTTCGTATCTGTCGATACAGCTAAGATGTCCACTTCAAGTTCTTGAAACTCGTCATACATGGCGTTCATTGATGCTATCTAGGTTCTGCTACTGCCATTTTAATTCCTTTATATTGTTATTTAATTTCAAATTTTTCTGTTTTAAAGTGGTGAAACTTTGTCGCCACTTCACTCTTCTCCAAGTCTAAACTTTTGAGCATTTTTGGGTTTACCAAGTAGTACCCTATGGTGACTTCCAAAGTATCTCCTTTTACTAATGCATAGTCATACGTAGATACATTTTTTTCATTGGCTTTAACTGCAGTGTCTTGTACGACCTCTTTGGCTAACCATGGTGGTGTCCCCTTACCATCAACTCCGATGACTCTAGCGAAATTTTTAGGTGCTAGTTGTATGGTTTTACCTTTTCTTATGATTTTTGCACGTAGTTGCATCATACGCATGGGGTGTAGTGCTAGTGCATGAGAGCTTTTGTTGTCTATAGTGATGTTAAACGTCTTCTCTTTTTGTTTTAACAGTATGTCTACATATTGGGTTAACATATCTTGATGTGCATGTGTACCAGGAAAACCATGAAAAGCATGTTCTTTTGTCTTATTCATATTGGAGACTGAGCCCTTTACTTTAGGCATATGACAGCTCACACAGTTTGCTCCATCTAGTTCGTTATCTATGTTTGTAGAACAGACATTAATGTCATACTTATTTTTCTTATGGGAATGACAACCTACACAAACATTCCCAGAGTTAAAATGTTTACTATCGGTCTTAATCTCATGAAATGGAGAGTCAATATGCGATTTCAATGTACCAAAGTATGATTTTCCCTCTTTGGCTATGATATTTGTATTGGACATTTTACCAGGATGTATAGCCTCTATTCTATGACAGTAGGCACATGAGATACCTTCTCTTTGGCTACTGTCGTTTGCATCGGGTACAACGCCGTTGTGCTTTTTCATCAATGCATCATAGTTGGATGCTGCTGGTGTATGACACTTGGCACAGGCATAAGAAGACATCTTGGTATTTTTAGGATGTTTTTTCCATACAGCTGCATGTATCTCATCATCAAATATAGATGCCTTAGCATGTTGTGTAGACTCAAACTCATTATAAATCGTTGGATGACAAGACTTGCATTTTTCGGAAGACTCAAAGGTAGGTTGGGCATACAGTAGTGCAGTCATTACACTAAACAATAAAAATTTTTTCATAAAAGACTCTTTCATACAAATAATAGAGACAGTATAGTGTTTTAACCCTAATTAATGACGTATAAAATATAAATAATTCATATTTTATTCGTCTGTTTCTTTTTTACACATACTTATCTTTGTAATAATATAAAGTTATCACATTAGTTAATTTTTGCTACCATATCTAAAACTTGATTGTTTCAGATATACTTTTACTATGGCAAAGAAAAAGAAAAAATACCTCATAAAACTTAACAATAAAATACGTAATTACTGATTTAATGAAAAAAACGGGTGCTTAAAAACACCATAAAAGTACGGTATAGTCGTAATAAACAAAGGTTTATTTACAGATGGCTGTAAAAAAGTCTAAAAACTTGTCCAAAATGTAATGAGAAGAGTGTCATAAATAAGGGTTCAAGAAGAGGGATAAAGAGATACTTTTGTACAGAATGTAAGGTATCATTTTCTTCAAAAAGAAGGACTAAAAATCTACAAGACATTATTTTTAACAAGTACGTATATAAGAGATATATTCTAAGTGACTTAGCTCAAGTGTATCATAGAAGTATTCCTTGGATTAGGAAGCAAATTTTTGAGTATGAACCAAACTATAAAACCCATTTTCCAAGAGCAGTAAACTTAGTATGTGATGCCACTTTCTATGGAAAAAGAAAAGACAAGCTAGGCACATTGGTATTTAAAGACAGTATAGCTAAAGAGGTACTTACTTGGAAGCATATACAAAGTGAAACTATCAAAGACTACAAGTATTTACTTACAGAACTTATCAATCTAGGTTACACCATTAATTCTATCACCATAGATGGTAAAAGAGGTTTGTATAAGGCTTTTGAAGACTATCCTGTACAAATGTGTCACTTTCATCAAAAGAGGATTATACAGAGGTACATAACCAAACATCCTAA
>JAYEFI010000126.1:0-2229 GCA_034658615.1 Campylobacterota bacterium | reverse complement strand
TACTAGGATTCTTCATAGACTTCATAGAGATAGCTTTCGTGGTAGTACCCATACTCGTACCCATAGTAGCACTACTAGGCATAGACCCCATCTGGTTCGCCATACTCATAGCCATGAACCTACAAGCAAGCTTCCTCACTCCACCCTTTGGCTTTGCATTATTTTATCTAAAAGGTGCAGCGGGAGACAAGGTAAGTACGGGTGCTATTTACAAAGGTGTAGTACCTTTTATCTTCTTGCAGTTGGTGGCTTTGGGGATTATTGTTTTGTTTCCTGAGTTGATTTATTTGTTTGGGGTATAAAATGAAAATATCTAACTATTTTAGATACACAATTGTTGCTATACTATTGGGTTCGTTATTTTATACCTATAAAATTACTATTTATAAAGAGACTATACGAGCATCAATAGATAAAAAAATACCAATAATAATAGATAAAAAAGGTTTTGTTGTTAGAATAAATGATATATCCATATTAGATATCTCTGATAATATTGTTGAATCAGAATTGATCGGTACATTAAAAGTAAATAATTTCTTAAAAAAAATTTTAAAAAAATCTATACATATAAAAATTGTTACAAAAACTATACCTAAGTTAGATGGTTCAAATTTGTCTTTTGAGCTTCAATCTATTGGTATTAATCATCTAATGAAACAAAAAGAGATAAAAGGTTTTTTAAAAAAGAATATAGAAAATATAAAAATACCTATTACAAAGTTAAAGAAAATTACTTGGTTTTCTTCTGTAAAAAACATTAGATTTAAAGATAATGGTGATTTAGTAATACATGCTATGTTGTCAAAATTAATTATTTTTTTATTGTTTCCACTCTTTTTGTTACGAGAAATAGGTTTGTTTCTCATCTTTTTATATCAAAAATTTTTGTCTCCAAGAAAAAAGAATAAGTGTGCAAAAGGAGTACTTTACCAAGATGGTACTTGCTCTAGTACAACTAATGAGGCATTTAAGAAAGATGGCTTTATCGTTGGAATGAAAGAGTATAAGAAATCAACAAGAGAGTGTAAACAAGCATATAGAACAATTAATAAAAGGAAAGATGATAAAGGTAATTTTTGTGATTCTGTAGGTTGCTCTACCTGTGGGGGATTAGAAATAGGTTCTTCTGCAAGTGCATGCGAATTTACTTCATGTGCATCTTCACCTTGCGATGTGGCTTCGTGTTGATTTATGTATTTAGGGACTAGAGAAAATACTACTATTTAGTTGCTCTCCCTGTATATATTAAGAAACAATAAGGAAGTAGGGTGTTGTGCCCTCACAACACCCTGAAGTTACTCTCATCATAACTCTAACTATGATATTTCTATCAGAATAAAGACCAATACAACACTCAAATCCCGATAGTGTATGACAAAGCTAGAGCTTCATCACAAGTTTAAACTCGTTACGCGTGGAAATGTTTCGTCTTAAAAACTAGCTCTATAATCATAATGAGTATTCAAAATTCTAATAATTACAACTTCATTATTATTGAGCCTATAAAATATCATATAATCTTCATAAATTAGTACCCTACAATCTTGAGATATATTTTTCTCTTTACATGCTATGCCCATGTAAGGATTGTCTTCCAAAAGCGTAATGAAAGTGTCTAGTTTATCTATAAACTCTATGGCAATATTAGGTTTATCTGCATAAATGACTTGAAAGAGTGAAGCTAAATCACTTTCGGCTAATTTTGTATAGCGGATGTTATGCATAGTTGGATTTTAAATCTTTAAAAATCTCTTGATGTGACTTAAGACTGAGCTCAGAGTCTAAGCCTTTTTTAACTTCATCTTCCAAGTGAGACAGGTCATTGCTTTTTTCTGAAAGGCTAGACATAAGTGTGTTTATAATCATATATCTATCTTTAGGTTTTAGAGTAAGAGCTTCATCTATAATATCGTTGATACTCATGGGTTATCCTTTTGAATTATTTAATTATATCATATTTCAATGGATGCTAACTATTCATCTTTCCTACAGCACAAGAAACAAAACTCTTAGCATTGGTAGTAAAACCTTCAAGTTTAGACAAGTCCTCATCGCTCATTGGGTAGCCTAGTTTTTTAAGTTGGTCACGTAGGGCAGGTATAGCAGACTCTTCTATGTCTAGGGTGATTTGTCTGGGTTCTACTTCTAGGTTAACTGCTACTTCTCCAAATGCATCTTTTAGAGACTTTTTAAGTGTACTGGCACAACCTCCACACTTTACGTTCA
>JAYEFI010000125.1:0-9285 GCA_034658615.1 Campylobacterota bacterium | reverse complement strand
TAGAAGATATAAAAACATATTTGAGTTATATACAAATTAAGTTAGCCTAGGAGTTAAACCCCTAAACTCTCTAGCAACTTAGCCGCTGAACCAGCTCTAGCATTATGTGGTTGATACAAATAATTATTGATTTTCTCAGGTACCAACTCTGGTACCTTTAAACCTTCAAACTCTTCTTTGGCTGATTGCTTCGCTTTAAACAATGCCATTTGTACACGGCTGTAAAAGTTTGCTGCACCTTCTCCTGAGGTTTCAACACTTAAGAAATTGGCTTCAGGGAAACGGTTGGTAACTAGCGACTGTACACCATCACTCACAGCAGAGCTTGGCATACAGCCAAACGGTTTAACGGAGATAGTGAGGTGTGAAAGGTTGTCTTTGACTGACTCTATGAGGTGGGCTACCTCTAAGTGACCTTCTCCTCCTTCACAGTCAAGCGTATAATACTCTTCGCTAAGGGCTGCTAGCTTCTCCATATTTGGAATCTCATAGTCGTGGAGACCTATGGCTTTGGCATACACACTAAAGAAGGTTTTTACAGCTACTTTTGCTAACTTAATGGAGATACGAGATTTGACAGTAGAAAAGTCTACTTTTTTGTCAGTCTCAACTGCGAGTTCTTCTTTTTTGAGTAGCTTTCGTTCTGCTTCCCAGATGCTTAGCATCAATCGGTTCATTACAGGTTGTGGTATACACTCTGCACCTTCAGACTCTAAAAATCTATGTAGATTATAGTTACCATCTCCTTCTGTCATAGCAGCCCAAAACTCTCCCATGACTAAAACCTTGGCTTTGGGTTGTAGACGGTCTAGCTCCACTTTTTCGAGTATTTTACGGCAACTCCAGAGTGCTTTAGTAAGATTTTTCTTTTCTTCAAAAGCTTGTGAGACAAGCAGACGACACTCTTCCATCGCAGTATCTACAGAGCCAGACTCTACCTCGTAGGGACGCATTTTGTATCCAAGTAGGTTCATGACATCACCAATGATGATGGCTTTCACAAGGGTAATAAAGAACTTAGGAGAAAGGTTTAAGAGTTGCTCTACTTCATCTTCACCTTGGAAGATACCTTTATCATGTTCAAAAGAAGTGATACGAAAACCATCGAACCCTGCATCACGCAAAGCTTTTTTGTATTCGGTGATATACATTCCAAATCTACAAGGCCCACAACCTCCTGCTGTGACATAGGCATATTTTGAGACTATTTCTTGTTCTGTTAAACCCTTTTCATCACGTAAATTTTGTAAGTATTTGACTAGGTTTCCTACCGTAAAGTATGTAGGGTTGCACTGTCCTCTGTTCCCAAAAGCTTTTCCTGTTTGAAAAGACTCAAAGTTAGGGTTGGGTAGGGCTATAAAGTTTTCACCTATGGACTCTAAGGCTGTTTCTATGAGTTTGTCTTGCAATATAGTAAGACCACCTACAAGTAGAATAGTCTCCTTTTTGGGTGCATACTCTATGGATTCTTTAGGAACGTCACGCCATTGGGTCGATGCTTGACCTATGAAATCTAGGTTACCATTTTTGTCTGACATTTTTACTGTACTACATGCCGCACTCATACTAAAGCTCCTTCTTTTTTGTGTTTATTGGTGTTATCAGAGGACAATACCCCACGATTTGTTATTGTTGCTACCAGTGTTTGCTTATATTGGTCAAGCGTATAGGCAAATGTTTTGACCCGTATCTTTATAGACCCACCTGGTTTGTTTGCATCTATGTCATGCAAGGTAAGGTGAGGGGTACGTGAAGCACCTAGTATTTTGTCAATGATAGAATAGGTAGGAGCATCATGCCCACATTTAAAACTAGAGAGGTCAAGTACTGCCACATTTGGGTGTCGTGCTGCAAACTTGGCTGCCCACACCTTTTGTGCTGAATTGGTAGAATAATTTTCTTCCCATACATCGCGGATGTCATAAGGCGATGTGATACGCCCAGCATTCACTTCTTCACCAAAGTACTGAGATAAATAGGCTTCATCTTTAGGAATGGCACGCATTGAGATGGTTTTAAATCCAAGAGATTGAAATTCATCGAGTACCTCATGGTTCATACCAGGATCAGAGTGATAAGGGCGACCTAAGAGTAAGATGACTACTTCATCATTGGCTACTGCGTCATCTAATATCTGTCGCCCCTCAGCCATGATGTCCTCATCATTTTTATCTAGTGCTTTCCATGCTTGTTCTACTGCCCAGTTGCTTTCATCTTCAGTGAGGCGTAGTTTGTTTTTCCATGTAGTAAAGAGTTGCTTTTTGAGTAAATCTTTGTTGTCAAAGTTTAGTGCGTCTTCCACATAGTCTATGTTTTTTTCTTCAAAGAGATTTTTTTCTTTAGTAAATGCAGAGTAGACAACCTTAGGCGTACCAGAGATAATAGGACAAGAGGTTTGACCCATTGTATGTTTTACGTATCCTGGTAGTTCAGTGACAGCAGGAAACCACATATATTCAAAAGCTTTACGAGCAAACTTCTTTTCATACAGCAGTGCATAGACATGAGACTGTGCTACTTTAGCAGGGTAACAAGAGTCCACTGAGCCATACTTTGCACCTTCTAGATACATGTCTTCGTTTGAAAAGTCAGAGAAGATGATATTTTTATCGCTCACTTCAAGGGCTTCAAGATAGGTACGTAAAAAGGGTGCTAGTGAGTAGATGTTTAGCACCTTTGGAATGGCTATTTTTACCTCACGTCTGTAGGCACGTGCATGTTTGTCTGAGACTTTAAAGTCACGGCTAATTTGTTTTCTAAGTGTTGGACCCCAGCCACCTAGTGTGACGGTTACTTTTTGTGCTGAGACTTGTGTCTTCTCTGTAGGTAATATATCTAAGGTATAGTTAGAGCTAAAGAGTGCTGTGGACTCTTTTTTCACAAGGTTAGGGGTGTTTTGTTGTAAGTCTTTTCTGGAGTCTTTGAGTATTTTGAGAGCTTCATGCGACTCAACTGTACCTTCTTCACAAGAAAAACCTGCAATGTACCTTACAACATCTGAACTAGGTGTTTTTGTGTCTATAAATGTACGTGAACAGTTGATGCTACAGAAGTCACAACGCGTAGACTCATCTGTTTTAGAGGTGTACGTCATTTGTAAAGCCTCTTGCATACCCGAGAAAGTAGCATAGCCTCTACTGGCTACCACATCTTTGGCTTCTATGGCTGCACCGTACGCTCCTGCTTCACCGGGGTGAGGATGCACATCTACTCTAGCATGAGGTACTTTGTTTTTGATGTAGTCTACTTGGGCTTTCAGAGCGGCTTGATTGTATTGAGTACCCCCTTGAAGTACAAAGTGGTCTCCAAAGGCAGCTAAGTTTGGTGCTTGTACGACGTACTGCCAAACATTTTTAGGAAGTACTTTTGAAATGCCTGCAAACAGTTCTTCTTTAGTATAGCCCTCTTTTTGAAAGTTTACACGGTCTGTGTCTAGAAACACGGCACAACCATAGTTAAACATAGGGGCTTGTTTGGCTGCAAAAGCAATGTCTGCAAACCCTTCAACGGGCACACCAAACTGTTTAGCCATACTTTGAAGCAGGGTTCCATTCCCAGCACTACACTGGTTAGAAAGACGGAAGTTTTTCATCATGCCATTTTCCATAAACAGTACTTTGATGTCTTGTCCACCGATGTCACAAATGACGTTGATGCTCTCCCCAAAGGCTTTTTGAGCAGATTTCATATGGGCGATGGTTTCGATGATGTTTGCATCTGCATTGAGTGCACCACCTAGTACATCTGCCGCATACCCTGTGACACCTAAACCTTTGACATCATAGTAGCCATGAGGGTCTTTGGCTTGTATCTCTTCAAGTAACTCTAGGGTGTCTTCTATGGGGTTACCCTTAGAGAGCTGATAGACTTTTAAGAGCATCTCTCCTTGCGCATCACATAGTACTGCCTTAGAGGAGGTTGAACCTCCATCTATGCCTAAAAAACAAGTGGTTTTTTCTGTGAGTACAGGTGGTACAAAGGGCTTAATAGCATACGCGTTTTTAAAAGCTTCTAACTCTTCAGGGCTGTCAACGAGTGGACTGTCATTGTTGTCATTTTCTGTTTTACCACCAGTGTCTACCATGGTTTTGAGTTGTATGAGTCCACTAAAGGGCTTGTCGTTGTTTGCTTCACCTTCACCAAAAATTACAGCACCTAAAGCTGCATAGTACTGGGCATTGTCAGGTACGTTGACAAGTTCGTTGATTTTAGACTTGTCATAATCTACACCACGTTCATCCCATATCTCAGCGATACGCATACGCCAACACTCTTGCAAAAATGGCAAGTAAGTGTTTGGTCCACCTAGGAGTAGTACGTTTGGCATGAGTGTATTACCACGTGTAAGTACGGTAAGGTTTTGCATCACGATGGCATCTGCAAGAGAGTTCATAATCTCGTCACTAGGTACAGAAGTTTTTACAAGGTTCACGATGTCTGTCTCTGCAAATACACCACACTTAGCGGCTACATGGTGAAGTTTGTCTGTTTGGAAGGTTAGCTTTTGTACATCATCGGCTTCCATTCCAACTTTCATACTACATTTTTCTATGGTGGCACCTGTACCAGAGGCACATTTATCATTCATAGATGTTAGGACTGATCTTTTACCATCTTCACTCATTTTAAAGTGGATAATTTTGGCATCTTGTCCACCGAGTTCTATAACGGCACGTACATCAGGATGGTTGTGTTCCACTGCTAGGACAACGGCATTGACCTCTTGTACAAAACGTGCGTTAATGGTAGGGGCAATACGTGTAGCACCTGAACCAGTGATGTAGACTTTATCTAGTTTGTTATAGATGTCTGTGTGTGTTTGTAAAAGTTCTTCTAAAAGTCTTAGAAGTGTAGGTGCCTGTTTGGTGTCGTGTGCTGTGTATGCTTTAGCTACGATGTGAAAGTCTTCATCACAAACCACATACTTGACCGTGGTAGAACCTATATCTATACCTAGAGAGTATTTTTGTAACATTATTTTGGTCATGCATTACCTTTGTTTTTCGTGTTAAGTGCCCAAATAATCCAAATGATTCCTATGGCTATGTAAGGTAGACTTAGTAGTTGTCCTGTACTTAAAGGAATATCTAATGTGTAGGCTGCTTGTCTTGTTTTGGTGTACTCTATGAGGAAACGGGCAGTAAAAAGTAGTACTAAAAAGAGGCCGGGTAGTATTTTGGTAGCAAAAATAGGTGTCACTTTACGATAGATGAGAATCAATATAAGCATAATAGTCAGGTACGAAAATGCTTCGTAGAGTTGTACTGGATGGCGAGGCACAAGGTCAATACGTTCAAAAACAATAGCCCATGAAACATTGCTAGGAAGCCCAAGTATTTCAGAATTAAAGAGATTACCAAAACGTACAAAAGCTGCGGTTAACGCACCGGGTATTGCCACACGCGAGACTATCCACATATATGACTCGTTATAGTTGCGAGCAAAAAGATACATGGAAATAAATACACCCAAAAGTCCACCATGAGAAGCTAAACCACCTTTCCAAACATAGAGTATTTCAAGAGGATTAGAGAGGTAAAACTCAGGCTCATAAAAGAGACAATGCACTAAACGTGAACCAAGTACAGCACCTACCATAAGGTAGATGAGTAAGTTTTCAACCACTGAAGGGTCTTTGTTCTCACGTTTATAAATCCAGTTAAGTATCATAGCTCCAAGAAAGAAAGAACCTACAAAAAGTAGTCCATACCAGCGAAGTTGTAAAGGTCCTAAATGTAAGAGAGTTGGGTCGATGTTCCAGACTAAATGTTCCATAAAAAGTATTCCTTAGTTAATTAGGAGGATTATACTCTAATTTATTTAATGGAGTGAAGCATCATTTTTTGAGCTTAAGGGTTCTATTTTTACAAAGGCCAAAACACCATAATAAGTGGTATAGAAACTGCAAGTATTAGTAACTCTAAAGGTAGACCCATACGCCAGTAGTCACCAAACTTGTATCCACCAGGTCCCATGATGATGGTGTTGTTTTTGTGACCAATAGGTGAAAGAAAAGCACATGAGGCAGCCACTGCTACACCCATGAGAAAGGCATCTGGATTGACACCTAGTTCATTGGCAAGGCTTATGCCAACGGGAGCTGCTACAAGTACGGTGGCTACGTTGTTGAGCATGTCTGAGAGGGTCATGGTAACAACCATAAGAAGTGCCAACACAGCTACTACTGGCCAGCCGTGGGTCATGGTGAGTATGCCGTTGGCAATGAGTTGTGTACCCCCTGAAGATTCAAGTGCCGCACCTAGTGGGATGAGAGATGCCACAAGTACAATAACTGACCACTGCACTGAATCATACATCTGTGAAGGTGTGAGTACTTTTAAAAATCCGTAAATCACCACTACCATAGCCAAGGCAACGGGTAAATAAACTATACCAAAACTAGACAGTGCAATGGCAAGAGCAAAGAGAGAGATAGCCAAACCTGCCTTGTCTCTTTGTATGACTTGAAGTCCTCTGTTTTCTAAAGGTAAGGCACCTAGCCATTTGGTGGTATTGTTAAGTTGTTCATTGCCTCCCATAAGCAACAAAACATCTCCTGCTTGAATGAGTGATTTTCTGACTCTTTTACGCAGTGTTTTCCCTTGTCGTGAAATACCAAGTAACATCACCTCATGTCTGTAGAGTAATCCTACTTCATTTGCTGATTGTCCTACAATTTGTGCATCATAGGGTATGGTCACTTCTGTCATGTGCAGTGTACCTGCAAGTGTGCCTTTATGTTTAGATGATTTTGAGTAAGAAAGCTTTAACTCTGAAGATAAACTTTCAAGAGCCTTTGGATTGGCCTCTATAACGAGCAAGTCACTTTTTCTGATTTCTTCATCTAGGACGTTACCCGGCAGTCTTTTTCCTCTTCTAATGAGCCCTATAATGAGAGCATCATGCTCTTCTGCTAGTTGTTCTAGTTGTAAAATAGTTTGTCCAATAGCTGGAGAGTTATTATCGAAGCCAATTTCAATAGTGTAGTCATCTAGGTTTCTTAGGTCATCGGAGGTGTTTTTCTTTTGTGTAGACTCTGGTACAAGACGCCAACCTATGAGAGAAACAAAAGCAATACCTGCAAAAGCAGCACCTAGTCCAACATAAGCAAAATCAAACATAGAGTAGGGGTCTCCAAGAGCAGTTTCACGAAATTGAGATATGACAATGTTAGGAGGGGTTCCAATGAGCGTGACCATGCCTCCTAAAATGGTAGCAAAAGAGAGAGGCATAAGTGTTTTAGAGGGAGATCGCTTTGCTCGTTTTGCAGTTTGGATGTCTACAGGCATGAGTAAAGCTAGGGTAGCTACGTTGTTCATAAATGCAGACATAATTGCACCAAGTATACCTATGGATGCTATGTGAGAAACCAAAGACCTACTGGAGTCTATAAACTTTTCTGAGAGCATTTCTATGGCACCAGATTGAGATAAGGCTTTAGAAATGATGAGCACTAGAGCAATAATAATGACAGCAGGATGTCCAAAACCTGAAAATGCGGCTTCTTTAGGAATGACATTTAACAATAGTCCTAAAGATAAAGCACCAAAAGCCACAAGGTCGTATCGCCATCTTCCCCACACTAGTAGAACTAGTACGCCACCCATGAGTAAAAATAGAGTAATTTGTTCGTAAGTCATATTAGGAATTTATTTTTTCTTTAATTTCTTTAGCAATCACAGCAATTTTCTTAATCTTTTGGGTATCACTTAAGCTCTCATCTAGTAACACTTTCACAAAAGCTGAACCTACAATGACACCATCTACGCCTACGGCTTTTTCTTTTGCAGTGTTTTGGTCTACTCCAAAGCCTACATAGACGGGTGTGTCAGAGTATTTTTTAATGCTAGTGATAATGGGTTGTAAATCTTCAGATTTTCCTGCACCCGTGATGCCAGCATAGGCTACAAGATAGATGAACTTTTTAGCATCAGTCACAATCTCTTTTATGCGTGCTTCTGTGTCAGTAGGTGCGATGAAGTCTATGAGGCTAAGTCCTGCCGCTTCCACAGCTGGCTTGTAGGGTTTTGCTTCTTCTAATGGTAAGTCGGGGATGATGAACCCATTTACACCACTTTTTTGTGCTTGAGCAATGAAGTGATCCATACCTTTATGATAAAAAGGGTTAAAGTATCCCATCCATAGTGTATCTATGTGTGGTGCTATTTTGGCAGAAGCGTCAAAAAGATGTTCTAGTTTAAAACCGTTTTGTAAAGCTTTTAGATTTGCAGCTTCTATGACAGGGCCATCTGCAACTGGGTCTGAAAAAGGCATACCTAATTCTAAGGTATCTACACCTGCATCTGCGAGTGCCAAAGCAGCATCAACTGTAAAATCTAATGAGGGGAAACCTGTGGTAATGTAAGCAACTAAATTTTTCAATATTTCTTCTTATCTAATAGTTTTTTAACATTATATGATAAAATGAGTAAAAATATAGATTTATATACTAGGATGAGAAAAGAATTATGAGTATTCAAACCCCTAAAATAGAAAAAAAAGTTACTTTAACCACTATAGCCAAAATGAAAGGTGTAGAGCCTATCACTATGGTCACAGCCTATGATGCACTCTTTGCACAACTGTTTGATGGCGAAGTTGAGATGATACTGGTAGGAGATAGCCTCAATATGAGCTTTCTTGGCAAGGAAGACACATTAAGTGCCACAATGGATCAGATGATTTACCACACACAAGCTGTGTGCAATGGTGCTAAGTTGCCACTAATTGTGTTAGATATGCCTTTTGGTTCATACTCCACAGTAGATGATGCCATACACAATGCCACAAGAGCCTACCGTGAAACCAATGCACAAGCCATCAAAATAGAGGGTGGTAAGGAGCGAGCACATATTGTTGAAGCGTTGACACAAAACTCCATAGCAGTGCTGGGACACATAGGGCTTATGCCACAGTTCTTACGTTCAGATGGTGGGTACAAAATACGTGGAAAAGATGCAGAAGATATAGCATGTTTAGTAGAAGATGCCAAAGCCTTAGAAGCTGCTGGTGCATTTGCCGTGGTTGTAGAAGGCGTGAAAGAAGAAGCTGCTAGGGCAATAACAGACTCTATAGGCATACCAACTATTGGGATAGGTGCGGGGAATGTCACAGATGGACAAGTGCTTGTTTGGTCAGATATGTTTGATTTCTTTGAAGCATTTACACCTAAGTTTGTCAAAAAGTATGGCAAAGGTGCAAAGATGGTACGTGATGGTCTATCACAATACAGAGACGAAGTAAAATCTAGAGCATTTCCAAGTGAGGAATATACTTACTAATGGA
>JAYEFI010000124.1:0-2253 GCA_034658615.1 Campylobacterota bacterium | reverse complement strand
GAAGGCGTATCTTTGACTATGAGCTAGCTAACGGCATGCAAAAAGCAGCCTTTGTACGTGAGTCTGTCAACACAGTCTTTCAAGGTAGTGCCGCTGACCTCATAAAACTCTCCATGAACCAAATAGATTCCATGATAACAGAAGAAAACTTAGATGCATTTATGTTACTACAAATCCACGATGAACTCATTTTTGAAATCAAAGAGGACAAAGTAGATGAAATAGCTAAGCGTTTTGTGCATACGATGGAAAATGTCTTGGAGCTTGATGTACCTTTAGAGTGTTCTGTGAGTGTTGGAGATAGTTGGGGGGAGTTGAAGTAGGTTTATGAAAAAGTATGTCAATTTGAAAGATTTTTTATGAAGTATAGAAAAATAGTATATAATTTTAAAATAAATAAAATAATGGAAAAGTATTATGGATAATTTACACATCATAACAGAAGTACCAAAAGATGAACAAAAAGCTTTTGATACATTGATTAAAGATTATCGTAAAGAGTATATACGAAGTACAGAAGTACTACTTAAAAGTATTCTTAGAGATAATACAGAGCTAATAGAAAGTATAAAGAACAAAAGAATAAGTCAAAGTATACAAACGTTAAGAGAGTTAGTGTGGCAAGCATACTTAAAAGATGAAGTACAGTTTAATGCCTATTTGATGAAAGATTTATACACAAAACTTGATACACCTAAGGAGATGTTAGATGTTCTTATTAAAGAAAATATTATTTTGGATAACCCTAAAGAGCTAGAAGAGTCCATACGTAAAACATGTGGAGAGTATGCTGGTAGGGTATTTCCTTATATTTATCGTTTATCATTAAGCAATACACAATCAAGACGTTCTCGTGCTGGAGCTACATTTGAATATATTGTTTATTACTTGTATGATGTTCTGGAATATGATTATGATTCACAAAAAAAGGTAGGACGTAAACTATTTGACACTATGGGACTTGGAAAAAAAGTTGATTCCATCATGCCTAGCATAGAGGCTTATTCGCAAAGACGCAATAAAACGATTATTGGTACAATGAAAACGTCTTTACGTGAACGATGGCAAGAGGTAGCAGAAGAGATAGAGAGAACAAAAATACCTGAAATACATTTATTGACTGTAGATGAAGATATTTCACTCAATAAAGCAAAAGAGATGGCACAGCATAATATTATAGTAGTTACTTATGAATGGATAAGCAACAATGAAAAACTAAAAGGCATGAAAAATATTACTTCTTTTGAAGAGTATTTTTTTGAAGAACTACCAGTAATTTACAAATATTGGAGTGACAATGACTAAGTCTTTAAGTAGTGAAAATAGCATAGCCATTGTTGATTTATTTGCAGGTATTGGTGGTATACGTTTAGGTTTTCAAAATGCAACAAATAGAAGAATAGACTGTGTGTTTTCAAGTGAGTGGAATAAATACTCCGTTCAGACTTACCAAGCAAATCATGGCTTAGAGGTAGTACATGGCGACATTACTAAAGTAGATGAAAAAGACGTCCCACATCATGATATATTGCTTGCAGGTTTCCCCTGTCAGCCTTTTTCTCAAGCAGGATTAAAAAAAGGATTTACCGATACTAGAGGTACATTGTTTTTTGATATTGCACGTATACTTAAAGAGAAGCAACCCAAAGCTTTTTTACTTGAAAATGTAAAGCAGTTACGAGGACATGATAAAGGTAAAACTTTAGAGATTATACTGCAATCACTAAAAGAAATAGGGTATATGAACACGCAGTATACTATTTTAAAAGCTAGAGATTTTGGACTTCCTCAAAATAGAGAACGTCTATATATCGTTGGGTTTTTAGATGAAAGTATTTCTTTTAAATTTCCTGTCTCAACAAACATAAAAACAAAAGTGGGGGATATTTTAGAAGAAAATGTAGACAGTAAATATACCATATCTGACAAGCTTTGGGCAGGACATAAAAGAAGAAAAGAAAATAATAAAAAGAATGGTAAAGGGTTTGGATATAGAATCTTTGATGAAAATTCAGAATATACAAGTACTATTTCGGCACGCTACTATAAAGACGGTAGTGAAATACTTATAGAACAAGAAAATAAAAACCCTCGTAAACTTACACCAAAAGAAGCAGCTAAGCTGCAAGGTTTTCCTATAGATTTTAAAATACCAGTCTCCGATACACAAGCCTATCAACAATTTGGAAACTCAGTACCAGTGAATGTAATAGAGGCTATTGCAAAAGAGATGTTAAAATATATATAATAAAT
>JAYEFI010000123.1:3518-9463 GCA_034658615.1 Campylobacterota bacterium | reverse complement strand
AAATTCTTATCTGCATAAGAGTGTTTAAAACTGTTACACCTATAACGCTAATTATATCTCTGTGTACAGTTATACTAAAAGACTAAGTAGTTCTTGGGTATTCTCATATAGATTTAGAAGACTAGCTTTTGATAAGCAATCAAACATAGTAGGAAACAACAATGAGTGAAGTAAAAACTGTAGAGAATATGGTCAGTATCACAATAGATGGTACAGAGTATAAGGCAAAAGAGGGTGAATACGTTCTTAATGCTGCACGTGCTAACGATATCTTTATCCCAGCTATATGTTACTTAACAAGATGTTCACCGACATTGGCATGTCGTATTTGTCTTGTAGAAGCAGATGGGAAGCAGGTATATGCCTGCAATACAAAAGTAAAAGAGGGAATGGACGTTACCATAGACACGCCTAACATCCTCGAAGAGCGTAGAGCTATCATGGAAGTGTATGATGTCAATCACCCACTTCAATGTGGTGTATGTGACAAATCTGGTGAGTGTGAGCTTCAAAACTATACACTAGAGCTAGGTGTAGACTCGCAATCGTATATGATTCCAGATACAAAACGTGAAACTGTAAATTGGTCATCCGTACTTCATTATGATCCAGGTTTATGTATTGTATGTGAGCGTTGTACAACAGTGTGTAAAGACATGGTTGGAGATGCTGCAATATCAACAGCAAAAAGAGGTGGAGAAGCATTAGACAAAGCATACAAGGACTCCATGCCTAAAGATGCATACTCAATGTGGAATAAGCTTCAAAAATCAGTTATTGCACCAAGTAATGGCACGGAACAGACTAATTGTTCAGATTGTGGTGAGTGTATAGCAGTGTGTCCAGTAGGAGCATTGGCATCAAGAGATTTTGTTTATCAGTCAAATGCTTGGGATTTAAAAAGAGTACCAGCAGTAGCAGCACACTCAAGTGATGGTTCACAAATTTACTATGAAGTCAAACCAACATCTATTGAAAATAGAGAAGAGCGTATTTTCCGTATTACCAATGAATGGTCTTATGTGAGCTTGGATGGTTCAGCACGTTTTGCATACGATTTTGATAACAAAGATGTAAGTAAAGATGAAAAAGCATTTAATGCAGCCATAGAAGCATTTAAAAAAGCGGATACAGTGCGTTTTAACGCGATGGTTACAAATGAAGAAGCAATGATGCTTCAAACATTAAAAGAAAAAATGGGTCTTAAGCTGTACAATCCTGAAGTAAGAGCATTTCAAAAATTCCTTAACCACTATGAAGCAGCGTCAGGTAATGCACTTTGGTCAACAGATACCGATGCAATTATGAAAAATTCCGACTTTGTTATTTCTATAGGTGCTGCACTTAGAAATGATTCACCTGCTATGAAATATGCGTTCAATAATGTACAAAAAATGAATAAAGGTGCAGGACTTTACTTCCACCCTGTAGGTGATACACTTATACCAACATTTGGTAAGAGTGTAGAAGTATTTGAGCATAAGGTGGGTCTTGAAGAAGCAGCACTTTACCTTGTACTAGATCTATTTGCAGATAAGTCACAATTAAGTGATGATGTAAAAGATTACATTGAAGGATTCAAGTCTACTGAGACAAAAACCATTGAAGAAAAGGTTGAAAAGACTGTTAAAGAGATGGTGCTCAATGAAGAGACTGGCGAGGAAGAGGAAGTTACTAAAAAAGTAAAAGAAACAGTTGAGAAAGAGATTGAAGTAAGTAAAAATGGCTTAGTCGATTTACTCGGTGGAGACTCTGCAAAATTTGAAGAGACATTTGCAAAAATGATGAAGAAGAAAGAGTCTTTTTCTATGATGTTGGGTGAAGACCTTTATTATCACGAAAAGGCAGAGAACATAGCTAAACTTGTAGCACTTGTTGAAGCTACATGTAACATAGATGTTGTGATGACACCACCAAAATCAAATGCCTTAGGTGTAGCACTAATTTGTGATCTTGATGATGTAGCTTCTGGGTATACAGTAGGTTACAATGAAAATGGTGACTTTAAGCTCTCTGCATTAGGAACGGGAGACCTTGACATGCCAGCAATGAACCAACAAGAAGGAACACTTGTAAATATAGGTAAACGTTTACTTCCTACCAATGCAGCATTAGAATACGCAGGATATGAATTGAACGATTTAGTTAAAAATCTTGTCGATGCACCTGCACTGACTATAGACTGGACAGCGATGCTTCCAGCAGATAGAGGCTTTAACGGTACAGCTTTTGATAACTTAACCAATAGTTTTGATAATGATGGTACAGATAACCGTGGGTATGCACTGGAAAGCAACTGTGTAGATGCAGCACTTCCAGAAGTAGCCAAATTTGATGAAAATGCAATCCTTGAGGGTGACATCGCATACAGATGTAACCCAGCTAGACAGTTTAATGATTTTACAGACAAGTCACATGAAATTTTTGAAGCTTTTGGACTCTACGCAAGTAAAGAAAAGGCAGAAAGTTTAGGTAAAAAAGTCGAAGTTGTTTTTGAAAATGGAAGTATTACATTAGATGTGATTGCCGATGAGAAAATCATAGGTGATATAGTTAAAGTACCAGATTATAGAGCAGCAGAAGATGTCTATGGTCTCTTTGGTGAATCAAGATATCAAACAGTAACATTGAGAAAGGTATAATATGGAAACAACACTTATAGAAGTAACTTGGGTTGGTGTACTTATTAAAGCCATACTCATATTGGCTATTATCTCGGCACTTGCTGGGTTTGGTACATTTATTGAAAGAAAAGTGCTTGCCTTTATGCAAAGACGTCTTGGTCCAATGCACGTAGGACCTTACGGTTTACTACAAATTGCAGCTGATGGTATTAAGCTTTTTACAAAAGAAGATATTGTACCCCAAAATGCAAATAAACTTATCTTTATGATTGCACCAGCTATCACAGCAGCTACAGCATTTATTGCATTGTCAGCAGTGCCTGTTTTCCCTGACTTTACTGTGCCAGAGTTTATGCCTATTATTGGTGGTGTGTTTGTACCATCTATTGCGTCGGATCTTAACGTGGGTGTATTATTTGTACTAGGAATGATGGCAGCAGGTATTTATGGTCCATTACTTGCGGGTATGTCACAGGCAAATAAATGGGGTATCATAGGTTCAGCAAGAACAGCAATACAGTTTCTTTCATTTGAAGTGATTACAGGATTCTCTCTCATAGTACCTATAATGCTTGTTGGTTCTATGTCATTTGTTGATTTTAACAATTATCAACATGATATATTGGGAAGATGGTTAGCTTTTGAATCACCAATGACGATGGTAGCATTTATCCTCTTTCTTATTGCAGGATTTGCAGAGACAAACAGAACGCCATTTGACCTTTTGGAACACGAAGCAGAGATTGTTTCAGGATTTGCAACTGAGTACTCAGGAATGAGATGGGGTATGTTCTTTATTGGTGAGTATGCAAACATGATTACGGTATCTGTGATGGGAGCTGTGATATTTATGGGTGGATATGATCCTGATGCGACATTAGGTTGGTTATTTATAATGTTAAAAATAGCATTTTTATTTTTCCTTATGTTGTGGGTAAGAGCATCATGGCCACACATTAGACCAGATCAGTTGATGTGGTTATGTTGGAAAGTATTGATGCCAATAGCAATGATCAATATATTGGTTACCGCACTTGTGGTAATGATAGCTTAAGGAGTAGGTATGAGTTTAGAACAATTTAAAAATAGAAACGTAGGCACGCAGACTTACACCAAGCTTGATGTGGGTCAAAAGCCCCAAGGTGCAATGTGTCAATTTAAGCAAGTAGTGAAAAGAACTTTCTCCGGAGAGTTGTTTGTGGGTCTTTGGGTAACAATGAAAGCAATGCTTAAAGCACTGTTTGCCAAAGATATGCATACGGTTAAATACCCTTTTGAAAAAATGCCAATATCTCCAAGGTACAGAGCTATACATGATATGCTTAGGCTTTTAGAGTCTGGAAACTACAGATGTATTGGTTGTGGATTGTGTGAAAAAATATGTATCTCAAATTGTATCTCTATGGATACAAGATATGATGAAAATCAGCGTAAAGAAGTTTCTGAATATACGATTAACTTTGGACGTTGTATTTTTTGTGGATATTGTGCAGAAGTGTGTCCTGAACTTGCCATTGTGCATGGTGGACGTTATGAAAATGCTTCACAGCAACGTGCAGGGTTCTCGCTTTTTGATGATATGCTTACGCCTATTGACAAGCTTAACTTGCAACAAGAGTATGATGGATTTGGTGCAGTGTCTCCAAATGCTGACGACAATATTAAACAAACGCCATTAGCGTATTAGGGAGGGTGATATGGAAAATTTTATAGCATCTGTAATGACGATGGAGGGATTTGCATTTTATCTCTTCTCCATTTTGACAATCGGTCTATTTTTAGTCACGGTATTAAGTAAGAATGTACTTTATGCTATGACATCACTTGCTTCAGCGATGGTACTTATTTCGGGCTTCTTCTTCCTTTTGGGAGCAGACTTTCTTGGTGTAGTCCAGTTGGTTGTTTATGTAGGTGCAGTCATAGCACTTTACTCTTTTGCAATGATGTTCTTTGATGCAACACGAGACATTAAAGAAAAAAATACAAACTCTGCTTTAGTATTTATGCTTGGTGGACTATCGGCACTTGTTTTGGTATTGATGTTTGCAGGACCGATTTATTCTGAAAACATCCAAGCACTTTACCCTATGACTGAGGGTGTAGGGAATGCACAAGATGTAGGTATGGTACTTTTTACTAAATATCTTATACCGTTTGAAGTTGCAGCACTTATGTTACTTGTGGCAATGATTGCTGGTATTATTCTAGCAGGTAAAAAAATGGATGACTCACTCACTGAAGACATGTCCGCAGATGATGAAATAATGATAGTAAAGGATGAAAAATGATAGGTCTCTCTCATTACTTAATTGTATCAGCACTAATTTTTTCAATAGGATTGGTTGGGGTACTAAGAAGAAGAAACCTTTTAATGCTTTTCTTCGCAACAGAAGTGATGCTCAATGCAGTAAATATTGCATTTGCAGCAATATCACATTACTATAATGACTTAACTGGACAAATGTTTGCTTTCTTTATTATAGCGATTGCAGCGTCTGAAGTGGCAGTTGGTCTTGGTATATTGATTGTTTTATATAAAAAACATGGTTCTCTTGATTTAGATGATTTAGCGAAGATGAAAGGATAACAATTGGAAAGTTTAATATATATAGCACTTTTTGCACCATTTGCAGGTTCTTTGTTTGCAGCACTGTTTGGTATGAGTGAAAGACAAATTTTTGTTGGTGTTGTGGCATCAGCATTGCTCTTCATGTCATTCTTAGCATCCGCACTGTTAGCGGCAAACCTTTATATGACTGGTGAAGTTATCAATGTGACGATGATGGATTGGATTAACGCTGGTGATTTTAATGTAGCGTTTGGTTTTACAGTAGATCAAATCTCAGTTACAATGATGACCGTAGTGACATTAGTCTCAACCGTTGTACATGTGTATGCGATTGGATATATGGATCACGATAAGAGTTTTAATAGATTCTTCTCTTACCTTTCAGCATTTGTATTTTCAATGATGATACTGGTTATGTCTGACAACTTCCTTGGACTTTTCATTGGTTGGGAAGGTGTTGGTGTGTGTTCATGGTTACTTGTTGGGTTTTGGTATCATAAACCAGACCAATCTAGAGAAGATAATCCATCTATCTCTCCATCATGGGCAGCGAACGAAGCATTTATCATGAACCGTATTGCGGATCTT
This sequence comes from Campylobacterota bacterium, assembly GCA_034658615.1. Taxonomy (GTDB): domain Bacteria; phylum Campylobacterota; class Campylobacteria; order Campylobacterales; family Sulfurovaceae; genus Sulfurovum. Next base: position 3,682 of record JAYEFI010000123.1, on the reverse strand, counting down.
GGTATGCTTGTAGGTATCTTTATACTTTACTGGAATACAGGTTCATTACAATATGACGAAGTGTTTGCACAATTGCCTTATTTATCTGATACCGTATTGGTAGGGGCAGCTATCGCACTATTTATTGGTGCTATGGGTAAGTCTGCTCAATTTCCACTGCATAC
>JAYEFI010000123.1:0-3418 GCA_034658615.1 Campylobacterota bacterium | reverse complement strand
CCTCTGGCAGTATTGGCACTTATTACGGGTTGGTTTATGTCAAGCTACAAAGAATTTATTTACAAGATAGGTGAATCTGTACAATATGAAATGTCTGATCATACCCATCATTTAGCAATATACTTAGCACTCATGGTTATCTTTATTGTACTTTCTAGTATTGCATTCGCGTACTTTAAGTATGCTAGAACAGGAGATAAGGCTTGGAAAAGAGATGAAAAAGTAGAAAATGGATTCTTTTATAAACTTCTTATAAACCAATACTATGTACCAAAGTTTTATGAAGAGTTTATAACTAAACCATATACAATGATTTCAGAAGTATTTTGGACAAAAGTCGACTTAAAGATTGTAGATGCAACAGTAGATGGCATTGCCAAGTTTTTCTATGATACAGGTGATAAAACAAGAGCAATGCAAACAGGTAACCTTTCAAACTATCTAAACTGGATGGCTGCGGGTGGTGCTATATTATTAGTAATTGCTGCAATATCAGCAATGATAGGTTAAGGGGATAAAATGGATAATATTTTAAGTGTATTAGTATTCTTTCCAGCAATCGCAGGATTGTTAGGATTTGTAATAGATAAAAACAGCATTAAAGCATATGGTATCACTGTGACTGCCATTGAATTTTTCTTGTCTTTATGGTTATGGATGAGCTTCGATACAGCAAACCCAGGTATGCAGTTTGTGGAGATGATTCCACTTATCCCAGATATGGGTATCTCCTACTACTTAGGTGCAGATGGTATTTCATTGTTTATTATCATAATGACTACATTGATGACACTTATTGGTATGGCAAGTATGGGTGAGACTAAAAACATTAAAAACATGATTATTACCCTGCTCTTTTTAGAGATGACAATGGTGGGTGTATTTGTTGCTTTAGATGCCATTATATTTTACTTATTTTGGGAGCTTTCGTTAGTACCAATGCTTTACATCATTGGTGCATGGGGTGGACCGTTAAGAGTCTATGCCTCAATTAAATTTTTCTTATACACCTTTACGGGTTCACTTATCATGCTAGTGGGTATGCTATTTGTAGCCTATACGTATCATAGTTTAACAGGGGTATGGTCATTTGCATTAACAGATTGGTATGCATTGGTATTGCCAGTTGAGTATCAGCTGTGGCTATTTGCCGCATTCTTTATTGGGTTTGCTATTAAGGTACCTATGTTTCCATTTCATACATGGATACCTTATGCACACGGACAGGCACCTACTATAGGTTCAGTCATACTTGCGGCTGTCTTGCTTAAAATGGGTACCTATGGTTTTGTTAGATTTTCACTTCCAATGTTCCCAGATGCTTCAGTGATGGCTATTACACCTATTGCTGTGTTGTCACTTATTATGGTTGTCTATACAGCGATGATTGCATATGCTCAAAAAGATATTAAACAAGTGATTGCGTATTCATCGGTGTCACACATGGGTATCATCATGTTAGGACTTTTTGCAATGAATGCAGAAGGGTTGGGTGGTTCAGTATTCCAAATGTTATCACATGGTATTGTTTCTGGTGCACTCTTTATGCTTGTAGGTATGCTATATGAAAGAAGAGGTACAAAACTTCTAAGTGAGTTTGGTGGTTTGACATCAGTGATGCCTAAATTTGCTATTATTTTTGGTGTGATGCTTATGGCATCTGTTGGTCTTCCTCTTACCATTGGTTTTGTAGGAGAATTTTTGGTACTACTAGGTTTCTACCAAGTATCACCTATGATGACCATTATTGCAGGTACCTCAATTATACTTGGTGCAGTGTATATGTTGCGTGTCATGAAAATGGCATTCTTTGGTCCACTGACAAATGAAAAAAATAAAAATCTAAAAGATTTAAACCGTAGAGAGACGTGGTCACTTATACCGTTGGTTGCTATTGTTATATGGTTAGGTGTCTATCCTAAACCTGTGCTAGGACCTATAGATACTTCAGTAAAAGCACTTTTAACCTTTATGGATGAAAAAGCAATTACACAAGAGGCGAAAGATATGATAAGAGTACAAAATAGTGCTAAGGAGGTGAAGTAATGTTAGAACCTGTAAATGTGAGCTTAGAGAGCTTAAACCTTATTACACTTGCCCCAATGCTTATAGCTATTGCGGGTGGTTTAATTATACTTGTACTTGATTTACTTACTAAGAAATTAGATAAAACGCTTTATGTTATGTTAACAGTGTTAGTGCTATTTATAGATTTTGGTGCAGTGATGGGCTTAGGACTTAATGAACGTGGTTTCTTTGACGTGATGCTTATTGACGGTGTGTCAATTATTTCCCAACTTATGATTATAGGTGGGTCGATGATTTTTATTCCTTTGGCATTGACTTCAAAAAGGTTCCATGAGTATGATTATCCTGAATATTTTGCACTCTTCTTGTTTATGATTGCAGGATTCCAGTTTATGGTAGCTACTGATAACCTTATACTTATTTTTGTAGGACTTGAAACAGCTTCATTGTCACTCTATACCTTGATAGCACTACACAACAGAGCGAACTCTTATGAAGCAGCGGTGAAGTACTTTACTATGGGTGCACTAGCAGCTGGTTTCTTTGCAATGGGTTCAGCAGTTGTGTATGCGTTAACGGGCTCTATAGAACTATATAAAGTAGCAGAGGTTATGGCTACGAGAGTGGGTGAGACAGGTTTAATGATGGCTATATTTGGTTCATCAGTATTGCTCCTAGTCGCTTTTGCATTTAAGCTGTCACTTTTCCCTTTCCACACATGGGCACCAGATGTTTATGAAGGTGCTTCTGCACCACTAGCAGGATATATGTCTGTCATACCTAAAATTGCTGCATTTGTAGTTTCAATGAGAATATTTGGTATGTATATTGATTTAGGTATTGAATGGGTTAGATGGACTATTTTAATCATTGCGGTCTTAACAATGACATTGGCCAATATTATGGCATTGGTGCAAAATGATGTGAAACGTATGCTTGCATACTCTTCTGTATCTCACGCAGGTTTTATTATGGCAGCACTTGCACTTGACACCACTGAGGGTAATACAGCGATATTCCTCTATTATGGGTTATTTATGTTTACAAACTTAGGTGCATTTGCAATGCTATGGATTTCACGTCATAAAAAGAGAAGATTTAATGCCCAACATGACCATCCGTATGAAAAGTTTTCAGGACTTATTAAAATCATGCCAATGGGTGCAATCATCATGGCACTCTTTATGTTATCGTTAGCTGGTGTACCTCCATTCTCTGTATTTTGGGGTAAATTATACGTTATGCAAGCAGCAGTCAATGCTGGTTATATATGGTTAGCTATTATCATGGGTTTAAACTCTGCTATTGCTGCATATTACTATTTAAAGCTTATTGTCTATATGTTCCTAAAAGATCCTGAAAAAGATGTAGATGTTGTTTACTACAACCT
>JAYEFI010000122.1:3184-9473 GCA_034658615.1 Campylobacterota bacterium | reverse complement strand
CCTAAAGAATTAGGTTCGCGTAAAAAGATTTCTATTTACGTGGGGGTGGATTTGAAGGGGTATTATGTAGATGTGATGTACCTCGAGAAGAAAAGTCGTGTGCTTCGCAAGGAAGTAGATGGCTTAATGCTTCTACATGAGAAGTTAGAAAAATATATTGACAGCAGTATTAAAAAAAAATATATCATCATCAAGGCACCTTTATGCTCTAAGGCAAAAGCAGTATTGGAAGAAAATGCTTGGAAAGTATGGCATATTGTGTAGGGTGTGTTACCCTTACAACACCAAGGATAAAAAATGAAAAATAATATACTTTTAGCCGATATTGGTAATACCCATTTCCATATCTATAATGGCAAAGATGTTGAGCATCTCACTTATGATGATGCTATTAAAAAGTATGCGACATCAAAGATATTCTATATTTCTGTCAAGTCACAATTGGATACTCGTGTGGAGGAGATAGCATCTTGGAAAAATGTCTCATCTCTTGTTAAAATTGAAGGAGAGTATGATACTTTGGGCATAGATAGAAAAGCACTATGTCTGAGTTATAGTGACGGTGTATTTATAGATGCAGGTTCAGCCATAACAGTAGATGTGGTAGAAAAAGGACTCTATAAAGGAGGATATATTTTTCCTGGACTTAAAGCGATGTTAAAAAGCTATGCAGATATTTCACCAGCTTTAGATGTAACACTAAATGAAAAAATTTCTTTAGATAGGCTAGCACTCACAACAAAAGAGCAGATAAGCTATGGTATAATCGCGTCAATAAAAGCACTCATAGATAAGCATACACAAAGTAAAAAACTCTACTTTACTGGTGGAGATGGTGCTTTACTCTCGAAATATTTTAAGGGTTCACTCTATGATGAAACCTTAGTGTTTCAAGGAATGATGAAAGTTTTATAAGGAAATAATACAATGTTAACAGTAGCACTCCCTAAAGGTAGAATAGCAGAACAAACACTAGAGATATTTGCAGAGATATTTGGTGGAGAGTTTAAATTTGAGGGGAGAGAGCTCATATTAGATATGGGTGAATTCCGTTTTTTAAATGTACGTAATCAAGATGTACCAACCTATGTAGAGCATGGTGCTGCAGATATTGGTGTAGTGGGACTAGATGTCATTACAGAAAAAGAACTAGATATTATACAACTTTTAGATATGCAACTAGGAAAATGTAAAGTATCTATTGGTATAAAAAACGAAGATGAACTTGACTGGTCAAGACCTAACATTAAAGTGGCAACTAAAATGGTGAACATTACTAAAAAGTATTTTGCACAAAAAGCCGTGGGTGTTGAGGTAGTAAAACTTTACGGTTCCATAGAACTTGCACCTCTTGTAGGCTTAGCAGATGCCATAGTTGACATTGTAGAAACTGGTTCAACCATGAGAGAAAATGGACTAAAAGTTGCAGAAGACATTATGGATTCATCTGCATACCTCATAGCCAATAAAAATAGTTTTTATGCAAAAAAAGAAGAGATACTTTCTTTGTATGAAAAAATAAAAACTGTTGTTGAAAGCCGTGGATAATTGTTCTAACTCTCTTGACCTCTATGCGAAAGTAGAGGATCTTTTAGGTGTAAAAGAGGCTGCTCCAAGCCTCTATGCTCACTACCTTCTTTTTTTACATTCTGTACAGTTTGATACCCTCCTAGATGTAGGATGCGGATCTGGTGATTTTTTGCTACAAATGCACAAAGCATTAGACATACCCATAGTCAAAGGTATTGACCTTAGCCCACTCATGGTATCTAAAACAAGAAACTTGTCTATAGATGCAGAGTGTATAGACTTATGCCTACTAGAAGATCAGTACGATGTTATTACAGCAGTATTTGACATGCTTAATTACTTGGATACTAAACAGTTACATACATTTTTATCTTGTGTGAAGCATCATTTACATGATGGAGGGATTTTTCTTTGTGACGTCAATACACTCTATGGCTTTGAAAATGTTGCAGTTGGATCATTTATTGTAGATGATGGAGATCGTTTTTTAACGGTAGATAGTGATTTTGAAGATGAAGTGTACAGTGCTGAGTTTACTTTGTTTGAAAAAGAGGGCAATCACTTTAAAAAGTCACAAGAGACCATAAAACAATACTTTCATACCATAGAAGACATAGTGAAGTTAAGTGGATTGGAATTGCTTGTAAGTGATGAGGTTAACTTGTATGATTTTAATAAAGCCGATAAAGTGTTTTTGGGATTTAGAAAAGCGTAGGGTGCGTTTGCAACGCACCAAATGAAGACAGTCTAGGACTATCTTACGTTTTCGAAAGGATTTTCTACAACGTTCTTTCTATCTACGATGTAAGGAATTAAAGCTGTTTGTCTAGCTCTTTTAATCGCTACTGTTACAAGCTCTTGGTGACGTTTACAGTTACCAGTTAATCTTCTTGGCATGATTTTAAATCTTTCACTAAGTGAAAATTTAAGACCTGCTAAGTCTTTATAGTCAATAAACTCAACTTTTTGTTCACAATATTTACAAAATCTCTTTTTAAATTTTCTTCTTTCTGCCATAATATTCTCCTAAAATGGTATTTCATCTTCATTGATGTCAATTTCTGGGATGTTAGACGCTTGACTTTGCTGTGGTGCAGGTTGTGTTGGTGCTCCATAGCTAGGGGCTTCTTGACTAGGTGCAGGTTGTGAGTATGTATCATTTGCAGGAGCGGCATTGTAGCCACCACTTTGTGCTTCATCTCTTCCACCTAACATTGTCATATTCTCAACAGTCACTGAGTGCTTTGAGCGTTTGCTTCCATCTTGTGCTGTCCACTGGTCAAGCTTGAGTCGTCCATCTACTAAAACTTTGCTACCTTTACGTAAGTACTGATTTGCAACTTCAGCAGTTCTACCAAAAAATGTAATGTCTACAAAAAGGACTTCTTCTTTCTGTTCACCTGCTTGAGATTTAAATTTACGAGATGTTGCTATGGCTGTATTGCCAATAGCCGCACCACTTTGAGTATATTTAATCTCAATATCTCTGGTAAGGTTTCCTGCTAAAATTATTTTATTGTACATGTAAGGTTGCTCCTAACTTTTGTTATTTATGCTTCTTCTGATGCAGTTTCTGTTTCTGTTTTTGCTTCTGTCTCTATAGCTTTGTTTGATGCTGCAACAAGTTTATTGAATTGAGTCATCTCTTTTGTATTTGAATATTTCACAGTTAAAAACTTAATAACATTTTCAGAAATTTTTAGGTTTCTTTCAAGCTCTGTAATTACTGTTCCTTCTGATTTATAGAAAAGAACTGTATAGTAACCTCTGTCATTTTTTTGTACAGGGTAGGCAAGTTTTCTCATTCCCATGTCATCAGTACCAACAAGTTCAGCACCTTCTCTAGTAAGAATATCTTTTATTTTTGCAATCTCTGCAACTGTTTCTTCGTCTGTTAATGTAGGTTTAACTACAAACAGTGTTTCATAACAATTCATATTGTTTCCTTTTGGTTTTATAGCCCATTAAAATACAGATATAATATTCCAATTAAAGTAGGTTAAAACACGACTAGTCGCTGAACCTACTATCTGAAGTATATATATCTTGTCCAAAAATGAGCAAGAATTTTGGAAGCGATATGTTACTATATTGTGACTTAGTCGCACATTAACTAGAATTTAGAAATTTTTTTGCATTAAAGCCTTGACATTAATCAATTTTTTTGTAATATTTGATTATCTTAACTAGTAAAAAAGGATTTAATTATGGAAAGAAGAAGTTTTTTAAAAATTACAGGGGCAACTGCAGCAGCTGTAGCTGTAAGCCCATCACTTATAGCAGAAACATTAAAAGCAGACAATGGAGCTTTGTTTAAAGCATATGAAAAAGTACAGCTTAAAGATAAAGATGGAAACCCATTAAAAGCTGCATCTCTTGTAAAAGAAGAAGCATATATATTTAATTATCCACATGCAGCAACTCCTGCATTATTGGTTGACCTTGCAACAGCAACGAAAAAAGATGTAAAGTTAAAAGCTGATGATGGCACTGAATATGTCTATGCAGGTGGGCATGGAGCAAAAGGTACTATTGTGGCGTACTCTGCTATTTGTCCTCACTCACTTACACACCCACAAAAGTCTATGTCTATGTTTAATTATGTAGATGAAAAAGGTAAAACAATGTCTTATACGCAAGGTGGCGTGATGGTATGTACTTCACACCTCTCAGCATTTGAACCAAAAGAGGGTGGTAAAGTAGTTGGTGGTCCAGCGACGCAAGCTATTCCTGCAATTATACTCGAGATAGACAAAGATGATAACATTTGGGCAGTTGCTGTACTTGGTCCAGATAAATTCCAAGACTTCTTCTCTGCATTTAAGCAAGACCATAAAAAAGAGCATGGTAGACGTGGTGCTAAGAAATTAGTAAAAACTGAAGCTATGGTACAAGAACTTAAAAACTTTACAGCAGAACAAATTATCGCGTAACTCCTTAAATAATGTGGAATTTTTATTCCACATTATATCTATTATAACCTCTTCAAATTCACCAATTTTTCTTTTGTTAAGAATTGATACATATCAAAAAAAAACCATACTTTTTTCAAAAATTAGTGACAATCAGCCAATAATATGACATAATAGGATTACTTTATTTAATATAAAGAGATTAACAATATTAAAACAGGAGCATAATATGGCTATGGACAGAAGAGACACTTTTAAATTAGCAGGTGTAGCAGCAGCGGCAGCAGCACTACCAACAATGACATTAGCAGAGGAAAAAGCAGCAGCTTCAAAAACAACTGGTAAATCAGTTGTAATCATCGGAGCAGGTTTTGGTGGATTGACAATGGCTAAGGCTTTAAGAAAGCTAGATAAAGATACGAACGTAACTGTAATTGAAAAAAGAGCAATGCATATGGCTTGTCCTTTATCGAACGGTTTACTTGGTGGTCTTGATGACATGAGTCTAAGTATGTTTGTTGGTGACTATGGTCAGCCAGCTATGAAGCACGGATACAATTTTGTAAACTCAGAAGTAACAAGCATAGACAGAAAAGCAAAAGAAGTACATACAACAACTGCTGGTGCAGTAGGGTATGATATTCTTGTATTATCTCCAGGTATTGCGTATGATTACGAAAAGCAATTCCCAACATGGTCAAAAGAGAAGATTGCTCATGTAGCACAAGCTTGTCCTGCAGCACTTATGCCAGGTAATGAGCACGTTGCACTTAAAAAACAACTTGAAAATATGGATGATGGTAACGTGATTATTGTTCCTCCAGCAAGTGGTAAGTTTAGATGTCCTCCAGCACCATATGAAAGAACTGCAATGGTTGCTAACTACCTTAAAAAAGAAGGTATTAAAGGTAAAGTTATCGTTCTAGATAGCAGACCTGGTAAATTTGCAAAAGCAAAAGCATTTAAAGAGTCATGGAGTGAAACATTCGCTGACTTTATTGACTATAGAGGTGAGAGTATTATCACTGATATAGATCCAGTTGCAAAAACAATTACATATGAAGGTGCAGATGAAAAGTCTCACACAGAAAAATATGAAGTATGTAGTTTTATGCCAATCAACAAATGTTCACCAGTCATTGCAATGGCAGGTATTGAGCACAATGGTGCTGGTTATGCAATGATGGACGGTTATAGCTTTAAATCTAAAACAGATGCAAACGTATATGTTATTGGAGATGCTGTTACACATAAAATACCGCCATCAGGACAAACAGCAATCTGGGGTGCTCATAGAGCAGCTAAGCAAATTGTTGCACAACTTAACGGTAAAGTTGAAGATCCTAAAGGTGGATTACCAGCTAAAGCAGCAAACGTATGTTTCTCAATGGTAAACGGTGCTCCTGAAGAAGCAATTATGGTAACACATACATTCTCAGCAGATGAGAGTGGAGTACTTAAAGGTAAAGGAAATGTTCCTAAGCCAAAAGATGGAAACGGTAAATTTAGATCTACAGGTACTGCAAAAGCTACAAGAGAGTGGTTTGCAGGTGTAATGAGAGAAATGTTCGCATAATCATCGATATTTTCGATACTTTGCACTCATCTTTAGATGAGTGCAGTTCTGGCACTAAATGCCGATACCCTCCGTCGCTGAAGCGTAAGTGGGGTACATTTACTTGACGTAAACTCCCTTACTCAAACTTTTAAATCTAAGTACAAACTATCAAAAACCTTCGATGATTAAGCGACAAAACCTAAGTATAATTCATAAAAAATATTTTCCAACTATTGTTTTCTAATTAAGCCTTACTTTTTCAATATTTTATGCAAAACTTCCTACTTCC
>JAYEFI010000122.1:0-3084 GCA_034658615.1 Campylobacterota bacterium | reverse complement strand
TGGCATCAAGCTTATGCATGTAATGATTGATGTAATACTCTGTTAAATAATCATTTTCACCATAAAATAGTACAGCTTTTGGCAATGTTTGTTTGAGACGTTGATCAAATTCTCTTTGGTACATTAGTTGATTCCTTATTCCATCTCTTCTTTAGAAAGTTTTTCAACAAACTCAGTCATGATAGTGGCTTGAGGGATGTTGACTTCAGATATTTTTACTTTCACTGTATCAAAAAGCATGATATTGTCTCCATGCAAATTGACTGTCACACCTTTAACTTCTCCTAGAAGAACAGCTTTTGCTGCTTCACCAGCTTCCATGACTTCTGCTTCGAAGATTTCTCCTAAGTGCTGTTCTGCCCAGCGGGCAAATTTTCTATCTCTAAAATCCCATTCACTTTTTGTGGCTTCACGTTCTAGTTCAGAGACTCTTGCACATAGTGGTTCTATATTGCGAAGTAAATAACTTGCTTCTTCTTCATCTTCTCTAAGTTGTGTTTTGATGAGCCTGTGCAGTATGAGGTCAGCATAACGACGAATGGGCGAAGTAAAATGACTATAATGACTAAACCCTAGCCCAAAATGTCCGACGTTATGGGCTGCATAACTTGCTTGTCTGAGTGACTTAATGACCATTGCATCTACTTCTGCGGCAAGACCCATTTTGTCTGCTTCTTTTTGTATGGCTCTTATGAGTGAAGGACTGTCTTTGTACTCTTCTACATAAAGACCAATAGAGGCAAGCTCTGTAAGTAGTTGCTCTGTACGAGCGAGTTGTGGGGGTTCATGGATACGGAAAATACCTATAGCTTCTTTTTCACCTTCCCCTTCAAAACGTTTAGCTGAAGCCTGGTTTGCCAATAGCATACACTCTTCTATGAGTGAGTGAGAAGGTGTGCCTGTTTCAATTTGTGTTGCTTTAAGCAAGTGGTCTGTGTCTATGCTTAATTTTGTCTCTTCACTTCTAAAATCAAAACCATGCATAAGACGCTCGTTACGCAACCTTTTAGTAATGTCATAGAGGGGTAAAAGGTAGGTAAGTATCTCTTTGACTTTGCCAGTAGCATTTGCACCGTTATTGTCTATGATTTTGTCTATATCATCATAGTTAAAACGGTGTTTAGAGTGTATGATAGCTTCGAAAAATGTCTCTTTAATGGGTCTAAGTGTAGTTTGATCTAGCTCTATTTTTGCTACAAAAGCCAGTCTGTCTACCTTGGGTTTAAGGGAACAAATATTTTCAGAGAGTTCGCGAGGCAACATAGGGAAAGATTTGTGTGGTAAATACGTGGTAAAACCTCTTTTTTTAGCTTCTTTGTCAATGTCTGTAAAATAAGGCACATAGTGACTCACATCTGCAATAGCCACATAGAGCGTATGTGCTTCCATGTCAAAATAGATAGCATCATCAAAATCTTTAGCCGTCACTGGGTCTATAGTACAAAAGTCTAAATGTGTAAGGTCCTTGCGATGAGGATGTTCTTCTTTTGTCACTATTTGTTCAACTTCTAGTGCTTCTGTGACACACTCAGGGGGGAAGGCATCTTCTCTATGAAAAAGTGCCAAGGAAATTTTTTCATCTACTTTAGCGTCAGCTAAGTGTCCAAAGACTTCTAAAACGTTGTCATTGTCTATGTCTATTTTGAGCACAGTACCGAGTTTAAACGCTTTTAAGTCCATGCCTTCCATCACCGCATGTGTTGGCTCTCCTGTTCGGATGTTGAGTATGTTAAAGTTACCTTGCTCATCACGATGCGTGTAGGCAATAGTAAACAGATGGGCTTTTGAGATGATTTGTATGACTTTTCCTGAAGCACGTCCACGTCTAGCGATAATACGTTTTACCACCACGCTGTCACCATGTTTTGCATTTTCCATGTGGTCTGGTTCTACGAGTAAATCACGCTGTTCTTTAAACTCAGACTCAACATAACCTCTACCATCTTTACCTACATAGAGTCTTCCTGCACGGTAAAGAGAATGAAGTTTCCATAATGTTGTGCCATCTTCTTGTCTCTGCTCTTCTATCGCACCAGCGTGCTGTAGTGCTTGAAAAGCATTTGTATCTTCTTGTTCTATGTCAGACGCTAAACATCCGTTGGTGAGTTGTATGGAAAATGAAGACAAAGTGTACCTCTTAAATGTATTAAATGATTATAACACAGATGTGATGTTATAATGCAGAAAAAATAAGGTTTTTAATGTTTAAATTATTACTAATACTATTTTCTTCTTTGTTGGTATTTGCAGATGTGTCATCTAGTATTACAAAAATAACCCCTTTGGTTAAAAAACGTATGCTACAAGGTCAATCATGGAAAAAAGGTTGTCCTGTATCTTTAGAAGACTTACGTTATTTACACATTAAGCATCTTAATTTTCAAGGCAAAACTGTACTAGGAGAGATGATTGTTCATAAAGATGTGGCAAGAGAAGTTGTAGACCTTTTTTATGAACTCTATGAGATGCAGTACCCCATATATAAAATGGATTTAATCTCTAAGTACAGAGGCAATGACTGGCAGTCTATAGAGTCAGGAAACACTTCAGCTTTTAACTGTCGTAATGCCACCGGCTCTAAAAAGTGGTCAAAGCACTCCTATGGAAAAGCTATAGACATCAACCCTATTGAAAATCCATACATAGCAAGAAATGGATATATATCGCATAAAGCTTCTGAAAAATATAGAAAAAGAGTACACAAAAATAGAGGGTATGCAGATAAAGCTGTTTTACTTAAAAATGATAAGGCTACAAAAATCTTTGAAAAGTATGGATGGAAGTGGGGTGGTGATTGGTCAGGAGTGAAGGATTATCAGCATTTTTCGAAGTAGGTTATTGATTTTGATAGAATGCCCCATTATGCTAATCTATCTAACTCGATGAGAACGGTATTTGGTGAATTACGGCTCTTCGTAAAACAAGTGACTTTTAGAAAAATATTTCACTTGACATAATATCTATTATGCACTACAATTGTATCTACATAATAAGAAAGGAACTTCCAGTATGAAACAAGCAATAAATATTAGACTTGAAAAAGATGTGATTGAAAGTTTGGATGAATATGCTAATGAATTAGAT
>JAYEFI010000121.1:24873-29746 GCA_034658615.1 Campylobacterota bacterium | reverse complement strand
TCAAGGAACTCTACGGAGCGGGAATACTTTTCTTTTACTACATGAAGTACATCATCCTCATAGGATGGTCACTATTGCATTATGGACTGGACTATCAAGAAAATATCATACTGGATGTTCTTTGGGGGTTTTGTCTAGTTTTGGTTGTGAAAGATGTTTATATGTCAAGACAAAAATAATACTTTTAAGCTCTTTGTTTTTTATTATATCTCACGAAGAACAAGAAAGACAAATATTCTTAAATTCTTCAGGTGTCTCTTGTGCAAATGCTTCGTATTCTGGTAGTTCATCGTAAGGGTGTTTTGAGATGTGGTGGAGGGTTTCTACCATGGAGAAGTCTCCCTCTTTTGCTAGGGTGATGGCTTTGTCTAGCATGTAGTTTTTTAGGATGTACTTTGGGTTAGTGGTGAGCATCTCTTTTTGACGTTCTTTTTGGGAGAGTGTTTCTTTTTTGAGCCTTTCATCGTAAAGGTTTAGCCAATTGTCTAGGGGTATGGGGTTCATGGCTAGTTCAAAGATGGGCATTCTTTCTCCATCATATCGACAAAGTGTACGAAAAAAGATGGTGTGGTCTATGTAGGAGTCATGTAAGGCTTCTACCAGCTCTGTGATGAGTGTGACATCTTGGCTATCTTCTACAAGTAAGCCCATTTTTTTACGCATGATTTCAATGTATGCGTTGGGGTAGATGAAATCGCCATAGTCATCGAGTTTTTTTTGCATTTTCTTTTTGTCTATGAGAGGAGAGAGTGCTTTTGAAAGCATGGTGAGGTTCCAGTAGGCAACATTGGGCTGGTCACCGTAACTATAACGACCAGCTTTGTCTGTTTTGTTACAGACAAAGCCATATTTAAAATCATCTAACATGGCAAAAGGTCCGTAGTCTATGGTAAGACCAGCTATGGACATGTTGTCAGTGTTCATGACACCATGACAAAAGCCAATGGCTTGCCACTGGGCTATAAGTTTGGCTGTACGCTCTAAGACTTCACAAAAAAACTTGAAATAACAATCTTCTTCTTGTTGTAGATGAGGGTAGGACTCTGCTATGACATAGTCAGTGAGTGATTTGAGCTTATCGTACGCTTTGGTATAGTAGAAGTACTCAAAGCTTCCAAAACGTATCCAACTAGGAGAGAGCCTCATGACGATTGCTGCATCTTCAATGTTGTTTCTGAGTAGTTTTGTTTCTGAACCTATGATGCCAAGTGCTCGTGTTGAGGGTATGCCAAGATGGTACATGGCTTCACTCATAAGGTACTCTCTTATGGAAGAAGGAAGTGCAGCACGTCCATCTGACATGCGTGAGTAGAGTGTTTCACCACTCCCTTTGGTTTGTAAATGCCAACCGTTAATGCTTCCTAGGTTGATGGTTCTACCATCTCCTAGTCTGGGAGCGTAATTACCAAACTGAAATCCTGCGTAACACATGGAGAATGGTCGAACATCTTTGGGTATATAGGTACCGTTTAGAAGTGACACAAAGAGGGGATTTTCTTTTTCTTGTGTGTCAAGGTCAATGCATTTGGCTGCGGCATCATTGAAATGAATAAGATAAGGTGACTCAAGAGGTTGGGGTGTGGTGAAATCGTAAAATTCACCATCGAGTGTTAGATAGTCAGTTTGAAAAGTAAGGTTATTGAGTGTCATAGATAGGTTTTACATTTGTTATGCTTAAGAGTAGATAAGCTTAGAATGTATGAGATTTTAGAGGTCCCCTAAATTTGTAGTATATCTTCCAAACTTCTGTATCCACTTAGACAAACCATATGCCCATCAGAGTCAACTTTTACTACAGAGGGAAAGGCGTTTGCACCCATAGAGCGGGCTTTGCTAAAGTCATGATGCATGAGTAGTTCAGCTCTAGGGCTTTGGTAGAAGTCTATAAAGGCTTCTCTGTCTAAAATTTCTTGGTCTAAAATTTCTTGGTCTTGACTAATGAAAGTACTTAGCACTTCTAGTGAGGTGATGTCTATGCCATTGACATAAAATGCTTTTTGTATACGTGAAAGGTAGTCAAAAGCAGCTTCTTCTCCCCAAAGTTCTCGTACTGTGACTATGGCTTTACAAGCGGGGTAGGTGTTGTAGTCAAAGTCAGTTTTGTTGAGTAGGTTGTGGTTAAATGTTTGATGGGTTTTTTGAGCTACAGCTTGCCAGTTTTGAGCTAGGTAGGTTTTACTTTTTTCGTTCCATGGCATTTGACCTGTGGTGCGTAGTCCACCCACTACGAGTGAATAGGTATATGCCCCAGTATAGTTTTGACGTAGTTCTTGCATAATGGGGTGAAACCCCCAACACCATGAACACATGGGGTCTATGACAAAAACCAGCTCTGTTTTGTGTTTCACTAGCAGTAGTCCAGAAGCATACCCTCTTTAACAGCTTGCATACTCTCTGTGCCAACAAGTATTTTTAAAATCTCAAGCCCAAAACATACAGCAGTCCCTGGCCCTTGAGAGGTGATAACATTACCATCGACGACGACTTTGAGTTTGTCTGTGTAGCCAGGATGGTCTATTTCATCTTTTGCATCAGGGTAGCAAGTGTAGTTGTCTCCTAAGACTCCTGCCTTTTTAAGTACATAAGGTGCAGCACACATTGCAGCAATATGTTTGTTGGATTTAAACTCTTTTACAAGTTCTATAATACGTTTGTTTTCAGCCAATGCATAGGTACCATCCCATCCACCGGGGAGTACCATCATATCGAAATCATCAGAGATAATCGTTTTGATAGACATATCTGCTTGGATAGTAATACCGTTTGCCCCTGTGACAAGGCTACTTTGTAGTTCATCTTCTAGATATACAACACGTACCTCTATGCCACCACGACGCATAACATCTATGAGGGCGACTGCTTCTAACTCTTCAAATCCTGTTGCTAGAGGGAGTAATACACTTGCCATTTTTTTAATCCTTTTTCTTTATGATAGCAAAAGGTTTGTTAAGTTTTGTACTTTTAAAAAAGTAATTTTGGCTATAATTCCCAAAATTATTTACATATGGAATACCTATCATGATACAACTTACTAACCTTGCCAAAAGCTTCGGGGGGCAGTCCCTTTTTAAAGATGTAAATCTTAAACTAGCATCCAATCAAAAGATAGGCTTTGTTGGGCGTAATGGGTCGGGAAAATCGACGCTGTTTAAAATTATACTAGGTGAAGAAGAGTATGATTCTGGTGAAGTAAGTATACCTAAGAACTATATGATAGGTACGTTACGTCAGCACCTTGTATTTACAGAGCCAACTGTACGTGAAGAGTGTGCTTTGGTACTTCCTGAAGATGAACAGTGGAACTTTTATAAAATAGAAAAACTGCTCTTTGGTCTTGGCTTTTCTGAAGCAGATCTAGATAAAGATCCTTTGAGTTTTTCTGGTGGGTACCAGATACGTATAAACCTTGTGAAGCTTTTGGCAACTGAACCAAATATGCTTTTACTCGATGAGCCTACCAACTACCTTGACATTATCTCTTTGCGTTGGCTAAAAGGCTTTATACGTGAGTTTGATGGTGAGGTGATACTTATTACGCATGATAGAGATTTTATGGACTCAGTTACAACACATACGATGGGTGTACAGAGAAAGTCTTTGCATATAGTCTCAGGCGATAGCTATAAATATTATAGTACTCTAGAACTTGCAGATGAAACCTATGAAAAAACAAAAGCAAACCAAGACAAAAAACGTAAAGAATTAGAAGAGTTTGTAGCACGAAATAAAGCTCGTGCATCCACAGCAGCACTTGCACAGTCTAAGCAAAAAGAGCTTGATAAGATGGATGATATGGAAGATTTACATACAGATGCCACGCTTTCATTTAACTTTAACTATAAAGACACGCCTGCAAAAGTACTTTTTCGTGCTGAGAACCTTGGATTTGGGTATAACCCCGACGAGCCACTCTTCCAAAATATTACTTTTGCCATGCAAAAGGGTAAGAGAATAGCGATTATAGGTAAAAATGGTAAGGGTAAATCAACCTTACTTAACTACATAGCAGGAGAGATGAAAGAACAGCAAGGTAGCTTAGAGTATCATCCTTCTACAAATTTTGCACACTTTGGGCAAACAAATATAGAGAGACTTAATACCAAAGCAACGATAGTAGAAGAGATAGCTTCTATGGCTAAAGAGATAGGTATCCCTCAGGCACGTAATATTGCGGGGCGTATGATGTTTTCGGGTGAGTTAGGTGATAAAAAGATAAGTGTACTCTCCGGAGGTGAGCGAAGTCGTGTGATGTTAGGGAAAATTATAGCAACACCAGCAAATTTACTTTTCCTTGATGAACCCACCAATCACTTAGATATGCAGTCCATTGATGCATTAGCTGACGCGATAGATGCTTTTGAGGGTTCTCTTATCATGGTCACACACTCGGAGATGCTTTTACATAGACTAGCAGATGCACTTATCATCTTTCATAAGGGTGGGGCTGAGTATTTTGATGGTACCTATGCTGACTTCTTAGAAAAGATAGGTTGGGAAGAGGAAGAGGGCAATACAAAGCCTAAAAAGAAGAAACCAAAGATAGACTACAAAGAGCGTAAAAAACTGCGTAAATCAGTGACAAAAGAACGTAATGAGGAACGTAAACCTTACACAAAAGAGATAAAAGAGTGTGAAGAGAAGATAGAGAAGCTTGAAGCTGATATGGCTGTGAAAAATGAGGCATTGACAGAAGCTTCAGGTTCTGGAGATAATGACAAGATTATGGCATTGTCTAAAGAGGTTGGGTTTGTTCAGCAAGATATTGATGCGTTATTTGAAAGACTTGAAGTTGCATCTGAGTTAGATGAGGAGATTGTGGCGAGGTACGAATTGAAGTTGGAAGAGATTGATTCATAGATATGTGTAGGTCGGG
>JAYEFI010000121.1:0-24773 GCA_034658615.1 Campylobacterota bacterium | reverse complement strand
GATTATAGACTTTTATGGTTGTCTTCGTGAGAATGATCCCACACTAACTTTCCACCACCTAGCATATGAAAATGCAAGTGATTTACTTCTTGTCCCCCATCTTCACCATTGTTTGTAATGAGTCTGTAGCCTGATGTATCTACACCTATTTTAGTAGCCACTTCTTGGGCAAAAGAAGTGAGTCCTGCCATAGTGTCTGGTGTGACATCTTGAAAACAATCTACATGTGTTTTAGGGATGATAAGTATATGGATAGGTGCTTTAGGATGGAGGTCATGAAAAGCTAAAAAGTGTTCGCTTTCATGTACGGTGTTGTTTGGGATTTCTTTGTTTACTATTTTACAGAATATACACATATTTGTGTCCTTTTTCAAATCATTTAATACTTGATTATAGCACAGTAAATCTCCAATAAATCCCCCTATTATGAATTTTTAGCTAAAATCACGGTAATTACTACAACATAAACGGAATTTAATGAAAGAATTAGAAGAAAAAATTGTTCAAGCAGATTGTCTTGAGACACTTGAAAAAGTACGTGTAGAGCTTTTTGGTAAGAAAGGTGTCATGGCAGCTGAGTTTGCTAAGATGAAAGATGTCCCTGGTCCTGAAAAAAAAGCATTTGCAGAGGGACTAAATAAAAATAAAACAGCACTGCAAAGTGCTTTTGATACACGTTTTGAAGTACTAAAAGCCCAAGAGATAGAAAGAGTACTAAAGTCTGAAGAGATAGATGTTTCTCTATATGGTACATTGGCCAAAAAAGGTGCACTTCATCCTGTGATGGAGACGATGGATAAAATCATCGATTACTTTGTTGCACTCAACTTTGCGGTGGAGTCTGGTCCTATGGTAGAAGATGACTTTCATAACTTTGAAGCGTTGAATCTTCCTAAGTACCATCCTGCACGTGACATGCAAGATACGTTTTATTTTAAAGATGGTGGACTTTTACGTACACACACCTCACCAGTGCAGATACGTACAATGCTAGAAACGAAACCTCCCATTAGAATGATTGCCCCAGGTACAGTGTTTAGACGTGACTTTGATGTCACACATACACCGATGTTCCATCAAGTTGAGGGACTCGTTGTTGATGCTAAAGATAAAGTAAGTTTTGCAAACTTGAAGTCTATTCTTATTGACTTTTTACACTACATGTTTGGAGATGTTGAAGTACGGTTTAGACCTTCATTTTTTCCGTTTACCGAACCTTCTGCTGAGGTGGATATATCTTGTATTTTCTGTGAAGCAAAAGGGTGTCGTATCTGTTCACATACAGGTTGGTTAGAAGTATTGGGTTGTGGTATTGTAGACCCAAATGTGTTTAAGGCAGTAGGTTATGATGATGTGAGTGGTTATGCCTTTGGTTTGGGCGTAGAACGTTTTGCGATGCTCATGCATCAGATACCAGACTTGAGAAGTCTGTTTGAGGGAGATATAAGACTATTGGAGCAGTTTAGATGATAATTACAAGATCTTGGTTACAAGAATTTATAGACCTTGAGAGTGTGTCTAATGAAAAGCTTTATAAGACATTTAACAGCATTGGACTTGAGGTTGATAGTCTAAAAGAGGTGAATATAGCAGATAAAGTAGTTGTAGGTAAAATACTTTCCGTTGAAAAACACCCTGATGCGGACAAACTAAATGTGTGTCAGATAGATGTAGGCTCAGGGACAAGACAAATAGTTTGTGGTGCTGCGAATGTAGTAGATGCCGAGTACGTTGCTGTGGCTACTATAGGAGCTGTACTTCCTGGTGACTTTGCTATCAAGCATGCAAAACTTCGTGGTGTGGAGTCAGAAGGTATGGTTTGTGCCTCTTCGGAGTTAGGACTACCCGATATGGGTAAAGGTATCATGATACTAGATGAAAGTATTGGTAAACTTGAAGTAGGTTGTGAAGTCGGGTCATACTCGTGCATGTCCGATACGATTATAGAGCTTGAACTTACAGCAAACAGAGGGGATTGTCTTTCTGTTTATGGAGTTGCTAGAGATTTGTCTTCTGCGCTTGATATTGAGATGAAACCGTTTGAAATAAAAATTGAAGATAAAATAAAATTAGGTATTGCTAGGGTTGCTGAACTTCATACAGAAGGTGAAATGGATGCAGATTTATACTATAGACTCGCAACAATAGATGAATTAAAAAGCTCTTTTCTTGTTAATTTACGTTTAGCCATGGTGGGTGTTGAAGTGAAGGAAAAGCTACAAGGTTTTCTCGCATACGCAACGCATGCTACAGGTGTGATATTGCGTGCTTATGACAGTAAAGTATTTCGCAACAAAGAAGACAAAGTTGTTGTTACCCCTAGAGCAAAAGAACAAGGTTTAATGGAAATTGTAGCAAACAAGAAAATATGTTCTTTAGTTGGAGTACATCAGTTAGATGAGGTAACTGCCAATGATAAAACAAAAGAACTTTTACTTGAGGCGTCTTACATAAATCCAGATAGACTCGTTGAAGCGGTATCTAATACATCTGAAAAATCAGATGACTTGTACTATAAGACATCACGTGGTTCTAGCCCTGAACTCTCTTTTGGTTTGTCTTTACTGGGTTCTGTAATGGATACCCATACAGACATCTCTTATTATGAAGGTTCTCTTAATGTTAAAGTAGAAAGAGAACAGGTAAGAGTAAAAGTTGATGCAAAAGAAATTTCTTCTATTATAGGTATGAAGATTGACTTCTCTAAAATAATCACAATACTTAAGAAGCTTGGGTTTGATACTTCTAAAATGGGTGATAATACAGTATCTGTAATAGTGCCTTTATTTAGGCATGACATTAAACATATTCAAGATATTGCAGAAGAGATAGTACGTATTATAGGCATTAACAACATTGAAGCAAAGCCTTTTGTCTTTGCAGAGAAGCCACGTTTAAATGATACTACCAATAGGTATAAAGCGAAAAAAGAGTTTAAGAACCGTGCCGTGGGTGCCGGATACTATGAAAATGTTTCTTATGTTTTTTCAGATAAGACGCTTTTAGAAAAGTATGATTTTACTGTAACAGATGATGCTCTTGACTTGGCAAATCCTATCGCTGAAGAGCTTAACACACTCAGAAGTACTATTTTAGTAAATCTTCTAAATGCTGTTAAACGTAATGTGAGTTACTCTAAAAAGTCTATACCACTTTTTGAGATAGGTGCTGTATTTGGAGCTAAAAGAGAACAAAGTGAAGTCATTTCTTTTGTGTTCTCTGGACAAACAGAGGGTGAAAATGTAAGAAATTCAGGAAAGCCTGAGTCCATAGACTTTCCAGCATTTACACAAAAAGTAGGTGCAGTTATAGGTGCTTTTGAATTAGAACCATGTACCTATAAAAATGGACTTATTCATCCCTACCAATCTGCCAATGTACTTGTAAATGGTAAAGTGTGTGGGTTTATCTCTAAGCTTCACCCTACGGTTCAAGAAGACTTTGGCGTACCAGTGACATTTATAGCAGAGCTTGATTTTGATGCATTGCTACCTATTCATGTCAATGCCAAAGCTATTTCTAAATTTCAGGGGGTATACAAAGACCTCTCTGTGGTTATAAATAAGTCACTCTCTTATTATGAAGTGGCAAAAGTTTTAAATGCCATAGAGGAACCCATGCTTAAAGATATTTATCCAGTAGATATTTATGAAGATGAAAAGTTGGGAGATAAAAAGTCTCTTTCTATTCGTTTCTTTATTCAATCTATGGACAAAACACTTGAAGATGCAGATATTGAGTCTGTGATGACCAAAGTTATGTTTACACTCGAGAGCAAATGTAAAGCAGAGTTGAGGTAAAAATGAAAATACAATTGGCATCTTCATATGGATTTTGTTTTGGCGTAAAAAGAGCTATAGAAATAGCTGAAGAGCATAAAGGTTCAGTAACCTATGGTCCATTAATTCACAATAAAGATGAAATAAACAGATTGAAAGTTGGTTTTAACATTGGACTTGCTGAAAATTTAGATGATATTCAAACAGATGATGCTGTAGTGATACGTACACATGGTATTCCAAAAAATGAATTAGAGGCTCTAAATAAACAAGAACATAAAGTAATTGATGCTACTTGCCCATATGTGACTACCCCTCAGAATATTGTAGAAAAAATGAGTGAAGATGGCTACAGCATTGTTGTTTTTGGTGATGCAAATCATCCTGAAATTAAAGGTGTTGTCTCTTATGCTAAGTATCATGATGATGCATTTGTAGTATTAGAGCCTGAAGAGTTAGAGGAGTTACCACTAAAAGGTAAGGTAGCAGTGGTTTCTCAAACGACTAAAAAACCTGAAGACTTTGCAAGGATTGTTACAGCTCTTATGCTTACACATAAAGAGATTCGTGTTTTTAATACCATTTGTAATGCAACTTTTGAGAACCAAGATGCTGCAGCTGATTTGGCGAAAGATGCAGACGTGATGATAGTTATTGGGGGAAAACACTCTTCTAATACCAAGCAATTACATAGTATTTGTCAACGTGACTGCGAAGATAGTTATTTGATTGAAAATGAAAGAGAACTTGATGTTTCTTGGTTTTCAGATAAAATGGTCTGTGGCATTTCTGCTGGAGCATCAACACCTGATTGGGTTGTGCAAAATGTGATTGACGCAATACAAGAGATAAAAAAGTAGAAGTGATAGTATGAATAGCATTACATTAAAGACCATTCAAAAAATAGAGGGTGAAATTAATCTTCCTGGATCAAAAAGTTTGTCAAATAGAGCGTTGTTACTTGCAGCATTAGCAGAGGGAACAACCAAAATTACTAACTTATTAGAAAGTGATGATACTAGACATATGCTTAATGCATTAACAAAAGTTGGTATTGACTATACACTCTCAGAAGATAAAACTGAATGTACAATAATAGGTAATGCTGGTGTAATTAAAAACAATACACCTATAGAACTTTTTTTGGGTAATGCTGGTACAGCCATGAGACCACTTTGTGCAGCACTTTGTTTGGGAACAGGCTCTTATCTGTTGACAGGTGAGCCAAGAATGAAAGAACGTCCTATAGGACATTTAGTGGATGCATTGCGTCAAGCAGGTGCAAACATAAGCTATCAAGAAAATCAAGGATACCCTCCTTTGTCTATAGAAGCTAATGGTTTAGTTGGAGGTAAAATAAGTATTGATGGTGCCATCTCTAGTCAATTTTTGACAGCACTTCTTATGGCAGCACCCATGGCTAAAAATGATACATATATCAATATTATTGGGGAGCTTGTTTCTAAGCCATATATAGATATTACCCTAAATATTATGAAAGACTTTGGTGTTACCGTAGAACATGATAATTATAAAAACTTTGTTGTAAAAGCAGGCAATACCTATAAAGCAGTAGATACATTTATGGTAGAAGGAGATGCTTCTTCAGCCTCTTACTTTTTAGCGGCAGCTGCCATAAAAGGTGGCACAGTGAAAGTTACTGGCATAGGAAAAAAGAGTATACAAGGTGATATACAATTTGTAGATGTGTTGGAAAAAATGGGTGCTAAGGTAGAATGGGGAGATACCTATGTCTCCGTAAGTAGAGATACACTTCATGCAATTGATATGGATTTTAACCATATACCTGATGCGGCAATGACCATAGCAACTACAGCTCTGTTTGTAAAGGGAACAACTACGCTTAGAAATATTTATAACTGGAGAGTCAAAGAGACCGATAGACTCTATGCAATGGCGACTGAGCTTCGTAAAGTAGGTGCAAAAGTTGAAGAGGGAGATGACTATTTAAAAATTACACCACCTCAAAAACTTCTACATGCAGCCATAGATACCTACGATGATCATAGAATCGCTATGTGTTTTTCTCTTTTAGCATTAGATGAAGCTTCTGTGACTATCAATGAGCCAGAATGTACGGCTAAAACTTTTCCAAATTACTTTAAGGTACTAGAAAGTATTTCACACTAAAAATCTCGATGCAAAGCATGTTAGTTTACTTTTTAAATGTCAACTTAGCACTTGTTACCCTCTCTGAAATATAAATCCCAAATAAATCTATAAGCATAGTAATAATAAAAAAAGGTATAATAACGCAAAATTAGTGTATACATAAGGATAGCAATGAAGTTCGAAGATATCGAAGTAGAAGAAGTAGATTTTGAGGCGATGCTTGAGGAATCGTTTAAAAAATCAGAATCAAAAAGTGATTTAGTTACAGGAACGATTGTTAAAATCGATGAAAAAGACAACCTTGTAGTTGTAGACATCGGTGGTGGTAGAGATGCAAATCTTGCACTTGATGAAATTACAGATGAAGAGGGTAAGGCTACTTTCGCTGTCAACGACAGTATCGAAGTTGTTACAATGGGAAGAGGTCGTATTTCTCATAAAGCTGCACTTTCACGTGTAGCGTTAAATGAATTTATTGCTGAGTATGATGAAGAACAAGAGTATATCATTGAAGGTGTGGTTACAAAAACCAATAAGGGCGGTTATGTTGTAGAAGTAGATGGATTAGAATTCTTCATGCCACGTACACTTTCATACCTTTCTTCAAAACTAGACTCTAAAGGTAAAAAAGTTAAAGCTGTCATTGTCAAAGTAGATAAAGATAAAGGCTCTGTAGTAGTTTCTAGAAAAGAACTTATTGAGAGAGATAAAGCTAAAACAGATGAAATTGTTGGTGCATTACTTGAAAATAAAGATCCAGTTATTGGTACGATTAAGAAAATTACTTCTTATGGTATGTTTGTAGATGTTGGTGGTATGGATGGGCTTGTACACTACTCACAAATATCTCATAAAGGCCCAGTAAATCCTTCTAAATATTTTGCAGAAGGTGATGAAGTTAATGTTATTGCATTAGAGTATGACAAAAAGAAAAGACACCTTTCACTTTCTATTAAAGATGCAAATCCAGATCCTTGGGCTGATATTGATGCAATCATTGGAGTAGGTGACACGGTTACTGCTACTGTTTCTAACATTGAACCATATGGTGTATTTGTTGACCTTGGTGAAGACCTTGAAGCGTTCCTACATGTATCTGAAATCTCTTGGGATAAAAATGTTAAGCACCCTAAAGATTATTTAGAAAATAATACTGACATAAATGTTGAAGTCATCGAAGTTGATAAAGAGGGTAGAAGACTTAGAGTAAGTCTTAAAAATCTTCTTCCTAAACCAATGGATGCATTTACAAATGAAAATAAAGTAGGTGACGTAGTCACAGGTACAGTAACATCTATTACTGACTTTGGAGCATTTGTTAAGGTTGGCGTAATAGAAGGTCTATTACATAACCAAGAAATATCTTGGGATAAATCTAAAAATGCAAAATCTGAACTTGCTACTGGTGATGAAGTTGAAGTTAAGATTATTAAAATTGACAAAGATGCTGGAAAAATTTCATTATCTAAAAAAGCACTAGAAGATTCACCAGTAAAAGCATTTGCTCAAACACATAAAAACGGTGACATTGTGACTGGTACTGTAAAAGACACTAAAGACTTTGGTGTATTTATTTCACTTGAAAACAATGTAGATGCACTTATTAGACTTGAAGACCTTCACCCAATTAAAGTTGAAGAGATTGAAAAGGGTCAAGAAATTAAAGGTGTTATTTCATTTATTGATGCTAATAATGACAGAATTAGAGTTTCTGTAAAAAGACTTGAGCGTCAAGAAGAGAGAGAAGCAATGGAACAACTTAATCTTGATCAAGATGACAGCATGACTTTAGGTGATGCTTTTGGCGACATGCTAAAAAAATAGAGTACATACTTCACTAAGCACTCTTAAGGGAGTGTTTGGTTTATGCATTTTGCATATCTACATATAAAATATATACATTAAATTTTACAAAAAGGTTATATAATGTCAAAAAAAACAATTGTTGTTTGTGACCATATACATCAAGATGGCTTAGATATTTTAGAGAATGATAATGAAATTATTTTCATTAATGCAGCTGATGAGCCCAAAGATAAATTAGTATCTGAAATTATTCCAAAAGCTGATGTTGCAATAACACGCTCATCTACAGATGTAGATGATAGATTTTTAGAAAATGCTAAAAATATAACAGCAGTTGTTCGTGCTGGTGTGGGTGTAGATAATGTTGATATTCCTGGTTCTTCAAAACAAGGCATTGTTATTATGAACGTTCCAACGGCAAATACAATTGCAGCAGTTGAACTTACCATGACACATATGTTGTCATGTGTAAGAACTTTTCCTTATGCACATAATAATCTCAAGCATGACCGTGTATGGAGAAGACAAGATTGGTACGGAACGGAGCTTAAAGATAAAAAACTAGGTATTATTGGTTTTGGAAATATTGGTTCACGTGTAGGTATACGCTCAAAAGCTTTTGAAATGGATGTGCTAGCATACGACCCATATATTGATCCAACTAAAGCTGCAAACGTAGATGTAAAGTATACAAAAAACTTTGAAGACATATTGGCATGTGATATTATTACTATACATACACCGAAAAATTCTGAGACTATTGGTATGATAGGTAAAAATGAAATCGCTAAAATGAAAGATGGTGTTATACTTATCAATTGTGCACGAGGTGGTCTTATTGAAGAAGAAGCACTTTTAGAAGGTTTAAAATCTAAAAAAATTGGATTTGCTGGTATTGATGTATTTAACAAAGAACCCGCTACAGACCATCCATTACTTGATTTAGATAATGTAACTGTTACCCCTCATTTAGGTGCAAATACAAAAGAGTCACAAAAAAATATTGCGATTCAAGCAGCAGAAAATGCAATTGCGGCGGCTAAAGGTATTGCTTACCCGAATGCATTAAATTTACCTATTAAAGAAAATGAATTACCAGATTTTGTTCGTCCTTATCTTGAATTGATTCAAAAAATTGGACACCTTTGTGCACAAGTAACTAAATGTGAAGTGAAATCTATAAAAGTAATGGCTTCAGGACCAGTAACTGATCATATAGAATCTATGGGGACTTTTGCAACAGTGGGTGTACTTACAGAATCACTTGGTGATCAAGTCAATTACGTGAATGCAGAGTTTGTAGCGGCCGAGAGAGGTATTGAATTAAGTAAGGAAATAAAACCAAATAATTCAGGGTTTACCAATAAAGTTGGTATTAAACTTACTACAGCAGAAGGGACGATTTCTATCGCTGGAACAGTATTTGATGATACTGTACAAAGAATTATTGAAATTGATGATTATACTTTAGATGTTGAACCTAAGGGGAAAATGATTTTCTTTAGAAATACCGACACTCCAGGTGTCATTGGCGATGTTGGTGCTATTATGGCAGCCAATGGATTAAACATTTCTGATTTTAGATTGGGTCGTGATTCTAAAAATCAAGCTTTAGCTGTTGTACGTGTAGACGGGACAGTTACAAAAACTATACTGGAGCAGCTTTCTGCCCTAAAAGCATGTATTAGCGTATCTCACGCGAGTATATAAATAGTAAAACTTATTTTAAACATAATTTAAAGTTATTTGTATATGATAATATAGACATACAGGAATTACCAAAGGATGTGTAGTTCCTGTTTCTGTTATAATAGTTACAAATCTAGGAGTTTAAATATGTTTATTAAAAAATTTCCATTACTTTTTTTACTTTTTTCCACTTTACTTTTTTCTGGTATTGACAAGTTAAGCCTACAAGATGCTCTTGAAAGACTCAAAAGAGATAATTTAGAATTAAAAATATCGCGTTTTACAGAACAGATGAAGCAATATGACACGAAAGTTGCTCAGGGTCATAACTATGGTAAGCTAAATGCATCACTTACGGGTATGCGTTCAAATGATGCAGGGAATGTATTTGGATTTAAGTTACAAAGTAGAGAAGCTACATTTGGTGACTTTGGGTTCGCAGAGTTCGATATGTCAGGAAATACAAATCCTTTACCTGTGGAACCAAAGGCACTAAATTATCCAAAGTCTCATACTTATTATCAAACTAAACTTTCTTATGTTGTACCACTCTACACAGGTGGTAAACTTACAGAATATGAAAAAATCACAAAAGCGATGCAACGTATGAGTCAATATGATACGCAAAAGTTATACAATGAAAAAGTATTTCAGACTAAAAAATCTTTTTATGATATTTCTTTGATTGATAAGTATATTCAGAACCTTTCAAAAATTATCACTAATATTACTAAATTAGAGAATACTGTGGAGAGCATGAAAGATGTAGGGTATGCTAAAGATATAGATTTATTGGAGGTTCAGGCACGTAAGTCAGAGGTTGTTAGTATGTATAATCAAGCTAATCTAAATCAGGATTTAGCATACCAATTTCTTTCATTTCTACTCAATGAGGAAGTTTCATCTATTAAAAAAACAAATAGTATGGCAAAATTACCTAGCATAAGTATAAGTGAGATAGAATCTAATAATATTGATATACAAAAAGCACGTTTAGGTTTAGAAATGACAGGTATGGCACTCAATGTTGAAAAATCAAACTATTTACCTCAGGTAGGAGGTTTTGCAGAATACAGTAGTGCAGACAATAGTTTATGGAATGAATTTTCTGAAAAAGACTCCTACACGGTAGGAGTACAGATGAATTTAAATCTTTTTAATGGTGGCATAGACAGTGCAAACTTAGAAAAAGCAAAAGTTAATCATTTAAAAGTGCAAGATCAGGTGCGTTTAGCAAAAAAAGGTATTGCTTTAAAAGTAAAAAAACTGCATACTGAAATTTTAAATAATGATTCAGATATAAAAAGTTTTAAAAAGCAATTAAGATTTGCTAAAAGTGTTTATCTAAATTATAAAGAACGTTATAGAGAGGGATTGTCATCTATATCAGATGTGTTGGTAAAGCAATCTAAGGAACTTGAAGTTCTTTTAAAGCTTTTAACTGTTCAAAATACTAGAAATACAAAAATATTTGAATTAAACAGTTTGTTAAATGAAGGGGGTATGTAATGATAAAATTTATACGTTTATATGTAGTTTTAGTAATACTGTTTAGCCATGCAAATGCTATTGAATTTTCCTTAAGTGGGTCTGTTGTGTCAGACAATCAAAAAATGATTACCAGTAGATATATGGGGTATGTAAGAAATATGGCTGTTTCTGAAGGTGATATAGTGAAAAAAGGACAACTACTTTACGAAATAGATTCAAAAGAGATAGAAGCTGCAGAGAGACAAGTAAACCTTGGTATTTCTCAAGCAAGACTAGCACTACAGATGAATAAAAATCAATATTCTAATGTTTTGACAAACCTTGCTCGACATAAAAGACTCTACGCAAAAAAAATGGTCTCAAAATTTGAATTGGAAAATTTAGTTTTGGCTTCAGAAAACTTAAAAGATATGGTTTCAATTTCTGAGAAACAAGTTGAACAGGCACTTGCCCAAAAAGAAGAAGTACTCAACCAATACAACTATCTTAAAATACATGCACCCAATACAGGTGTCATTGTAGCCAAAAAGTTGAATGAAGGTGAAATGGCTATACCAGGTATGCCAGCTGTTGTATTGACAGATTTAAGTTCCTTGAAAATTGTTGCAGAAATCTCTGAGACACAACTTAAATATATTGAGATGAATAAAAATGTAGATATTGAAGTCCCATCTATTGGTTTTAAAACTAAAGGCATGATAATATCTATTATTCCAAATTCAAATCCAATGACACATAAATTTAAAATAAAAATGCAGTTCGACGATCAAGGTCGTTCCGTTTATCCTGGTATGTATGCCAAAATTCTCATTAAGTAGGTGATATGGAAAAGAAAAAAGAGTACGAAGTTATAAATGTTGCGGGTAAGCTTGCAAAAGGTTTTCTCCGAAGTCCTTTAACAGCACTTTTAGGTATATTTTTATTGATTATGGGCTACTTGGCACTGAGTATTATGCCAAGAGAAGAAGATCCTCAAATAGCCATTTCTGGTGGAGCTGTTATTGTGCCAATGCCAGGGGCAAGTCCTAAGGAGATAGAGAATGTCATTGTTAATCCATTGGAACGTAAACTAAGAGAAGTGCATGGTATAGAGAATATCTATGGAATGGCAATGGATAATGTAGGTATTGTTAATGTTATGTATTATATTGGTGAAAATAGAGAAGATTCAAATCTTAAACTCTATGATAAAGTCATGCAAAATATGGATACTTTACCTAAAGGTACGATGCAACCCATAATAAAACCTTTTGATATCGATATTGATATACCTATAGTTACCATCGCTTTTTACCCTAAAGAGGATAACTGGATTGGTGATGTTGAGCTTTTTGAAATGGTTCGTAATGTACAGCAAAAAATAAATGGTGTTGAAAATGTAGCAAAAACTACACTAAAAGGTGCGAGAAGAGCACAGTACAATATTGAAGTAGATGTGGGTAAACTTTCTGCGTATCATCTCTCAATGGGGCAAATTATGCAAGCTATTGAATCTGTTGCGGTTGACGTACCAGATGTCAAAGGACGTACGGCTAGAGGAGAATTGGTTATTTTTGGTGTCAAAAATGCCATAGAATCAGTTGATGATGTTGGTTCTGTTATTGTTGCACAGTATATGGGATCACCTATTTATTTAAGAGATGTTGCTAAGGTCACTGAAGGTGTTGATATACAAAATTTCCAAACAGCAGAAATTTTAGTGAAAGAAAACAATCAAACAGATTTTACAGTTTCAAAGAGTCAAATTACAATGACGGTTGCTAAATTAGCAGGTACAAATGCCGTTTTTGTTGCAGAAAATGTTCTGAAAGTGCTTCAAGAGTATGAAGTAGCCTTTGAGAAGGCTGGTATTGGTTACTTAATTACAAGAAACTATGGAGATAGAGCAAATGAAGCGGTAAATGAACTGATGCATCATTTGCTTATTACCATCGCTATTATTGCAATTATGCTTGTGTTTGCATTGGGTTGGAGAGAGTCTATTATTGTGACATTTTCAGTACCTGCCATTTTGGCAGTGACGCTCTTTACTGCATGGATGACGGGGCAAACCATGAACAGGATTACACTGTTTGCACTGCTCTTGTCTTTAGGGTTGCTGGTCGATGCTGCTATTATTGTTATAGAAAATATACATAGACACTTACATAGTCATGGGGTTGAAGACAAAGAGATGGATGAATTACTCATAGAAGCAACGGATGAAATTGGTGCACCAACAAACATCGCAACATTGGCTATTATTTTGACAATGGTGCCTATGGCATTTGTAGGAGGTATGATGGGGTCATTTATGAAACCTATACCATATAACGTACCTGTAGCACTTATTGTTTCGCTTTTTGTAGCTTATATCTTTACGCCTTATTTAAGTTTGAAATTATTAAAAAAACCAGAACATGGACATAAAAAAAAGAATGATGAAAAAGGATCAAAATAATGAAAAATTTGGAGAGTTTGATTTATAGTATCCTTGATAGTAAGTTTAATAAAACGCTGATTATTATTCTAACAATAGTAGCATTTTTTGCGTCACTCATGATGTTCCCTACTAAAATGGTACTTGCTAAAATGCTACCAGGGAAAAGTGACAATACTTTTTCTGTATATGTTGACACGGCAAAAGGCTCTTCTATTGCACAGACAAGAGCAGTCACTTCATGTGTCGCTAACTACTTGAAAAAAGAAAAAGAAGTAATGAATATAGAACTTTTTCTAGGTCAAGGTATACCATTGGATTATGCTGGGCTTGTGAAAGGTGCGAGTATGAAACAGACTGAAAATGTCTCAGAAATATCTGTAAATTTAACCGATAAGCATTATAGAAAAGAACCATCTTTCCTTATGGTACAACGTCTCAGACCTATAATCCAAAAAGCGTGTGTACCACTTTTTAGAGGTACAAATATAAAGTTTGTTGAACAACCTTCTGGTCCACCAACATTGGCATCTATTGTTGTAGAAGTACATGGCGACAACCTTCAAAAAATACGTAATTTATCGGTAGATGTAGCGGACGTACTTACTGAAACAGATGGACTTGTTGATGTAGACATTATGTCAGATGAAAATTTTAAAAAATATGAACTTTTACCAGATAAAGAAAAAATAGCACGTTCTGGATTGAGTGTAAAACAAGTGAATAATATTTTGTATCTTGCGTTTGAAGGCATGGTCATTGGACATAAAAATTCTAAAGACACGCCAGACCAAATACCTATATTTTTGGTTCTAGATAGTGAGAGTAAAAAAGTACATAAATCTAACAAAACAGCATTAGAGTCAAAACTCTCTTCTTTGAACCTTATGAATATGAGAGGTATGATGGTACCACTATCAGAAGTGGTAGATATACGAGAAGGAGTGTCTAGTACTATGATTATGCACAAAAATTTATCTCGTATGATTAATGTTGTTGCAGAAACTGATATGGTATCTCAAGTGTACCCATTACTTGAAGCACGTGATGTGATGTTAGAAAAGTTTAGTAAAGACTATATTATTACTAAAGCTGGTATTTCAACGTATATGTTTGACTTAACTTTAGAAGATAAAAAAACACATGAAAAATTTCTCATTCGTTGGGATGGTGAAATGAAAGTGACATTAGATACCTTTAGAGATTTAGGTGGTGCATTTATTTCTGCACTTATATTAATCTTTATACTTTTGGTTATCTATTATAAAAGCTTTGCTATATCTGGTATTGTACTTCTTGGGTCATTTCTTTCCCTTATTGGTGTTATTGTGGGACACTGGGTGGCAAATTGGTTTACCTCAGAGACATTCTTTTTAACAGCTACTTCTCTAATAGGGTTTATTGCATTGATAGGTATTAGCTCTAGAAACTCATTACTTTTGATTGATTTTGCAAAGTCACTGATGGAATTTGAAGGTATGCAAAAAAGAAGGGCTATTGCAGTGGCGACAGCGACTAGAGCAAAACCTATAGCACTTACAGCAGTTGCTATTATTTTGGGTTCAGGACTTCTTGCATCTGACCCAGTATTTGGTGGTCTTGGTGTGGCACTAATAGCAGGTACTGTAGCTGCAGTATTTATCTCACTGCTCTTTGTCCCTATTCTTATGGATAATGCACGTGCAATGGATTTTGATAAACAACCTCCTAGTACAGATGATCACAATAACATATCTATCACTAAATAATCTACACATTTTCTAGTATGAACACCTTTTGAAGGTGTTCATTTTAAAGGTGTTTATTGCAAGCCTTTACCCAACCTTCGCTATAATTTCTCAATTAATATTTAAGGAGCTTAGATGGCTACAATTGGTATGGGTGACATTAAAAAAGGTGCGAGACTAGAAATTACAGGTAACCCCTTTAAAGTAACAGACTTTCAACATGTAAAACCAGGAAAAGGTGCAGCTTTTGTACGTATGAAGATTAAAAATCTCTCTTCAGGTAAAACAATAGAAAAAACAGTGCATGCAGGAGATAAGTTTGAAGTACCAGAACTAGAACAAAAAACAATGCAATTTCTTTATGATGATGGGGATTTTTTACAGTTTATGGATACAAGCACATTTGATCAAATAGGGCTTACACATGAACAAGTAGGTAAAGACACATTTGATTTCATGATTGATGGCATGGAAGCAGAGATTCTGTTTCATGGTGGTAAAGCAATCTCCGTAGAAATTCCACAAACAGTTGTGCTTAAAATAGTGGAGACTCCACCAAATTTTAAAGGTGACTCACAAGGTGGTAAAAAACCAGCTACATTAGAGAGTGGGGCAGTTGTGCAGGTGCCATTTCATGTGCTTGAAGGTGAAATGATTAAGGTAGATACAGTAGATTCAAAGTATTTAGAAAAAGCTAAATAAGCTTTTTCTTTTACAATACCTTTTTAAGGTTGAGGAGCTTAATTGTTAAGCTCCTCAGAAATCATTCTTTTTATTTAAAAACTCTTTCACAATCTTTTTTCATTGCATCTGGTACAGTTGCTATTTTCATAAATTCAGACATTGTAAGCTTCGGATACATAAAGGATATATAGTACTTTGGATCTAGTATCTTTGCTTTACCCTCTTCAATGAGTATAGGGTAAGGAAGCATAGCGGCATTATTCCTACCAATACGCTTTATAAACTTATTTGTTCTTTTACTAAGTTGTATACCAATAAGTGTTGAACCGTTAGCAAGTGTTTGCGTAAAAAGCACTCTTTTATTCTCTTTTATTTTTTCCAAAAGGTTGTCACCTGAAGCTATTTCAAGCATATTTTCATATTTTGGCATACCTTGCATAAATTGATATTGAGGTAAAAGTTGGAATTTAAGACTGTCTTTTGAATTGGTTAAATTTGGAAATTCTTCTATCAGTTGTACTAGAATCTTTTTTGCCACTTTATCATCATAATTATCTTGTAAAAAACCTTTACTCATATAGAGTGGATTGGTAATACTAATTGTTTTTTCAGTACTATCAATAAGCACACGCAAGGAAGCCATAAAACCTTTGTTGGGTTGAGATGCAAGAGTGAGCAACTCTTTATTTGTGAAGATGACAGAAGTAAGTGTTTTATCTTTATTGATAGGCAAAGATACAATAGGTGTAAAGCCAGCAGATTTTAATTTATTTTCCACTTCTTTTGCTTCGATATATGCACCTCGTAGATAGGCAGATACCTTTCCTTTGTTGACCTCTCCAATCCTTGTATGTGTGGATGTCTTTGCTTTTTGTTTTCTGTCAAAGCTATTGGGTCTATAGTTAGGTGGTGTACGCTTAGAAAACTGAATACTTCGAGAGCCCATAGAAGAATTTGATGTATCTATTTGTATTGCTTTTGGTACGGTAGGTAGTGTTATCTTATGCCCACCAATTAGCGTTTTAGTCTCGTTATCTATATTTGAAGGTTTGGTGGGTTGAATATCAATCTGTTTTACAGGATGTTTTTTTTGTTTTTTTGTACTATTATGTTTAGCTAAAGGAGCTGTACTTAGGAGTTCTTTCATGCCCAAATTGGTAAGTATTTCAGGTATTTGTGTATCTAATTTTTTTATTAAGTTTAAACGCTTTTCATCTTCTATATGAAGTGTATCAGAGATATTTTGAAGTCTAAACATACCTAAAACTATTTTATTGGAGCCTTTCTCTATATACATATACATCGAACATGGAGCAAATAGAGCAGCATCTGGTCTTGCCCCATCAGTATCAAATACTTGATATGAATATTCTAAATGACATAAGGAGTATGTCCAGAATGCAGAGTAGTTAGAAAGTATTTCTTCTGCATTATTTGTTGATTCAAAAAAGTCATGGTATCCAGCAATGAGATAGCCTTTATCAATAAATGCAAGTTCAAACTTGTTTTGAAATTCATCTTTAAATGTATCTATCGTCATCTCTTTTGGAATGGAAAACTTATATTCAAAATGTATCATAGACTTTTCGGGGAGTTTTGAGTATGTTGTACTATGCCTTTTTCCTCCAAGTTCATGAGAAATAGATGCATCAAGTGCCTTAAAGGACATAGAAAACTTTTTTCTGACTTCTTTGTTTTGTATGTCTAAGATGTTCAATATAGCTTCAGGTTCAAGGTGACCTATATGTGTGACATCTTCAGAACGTTTTTTATATATAAGTAAATTAAATGGTGAAAATCCTGCAATACGTGGTTCAATATTAAGAAGAGGAAGAATAGTAGACTCTTTTATAATTGGCATGAATGATAGAACATCAAGGGTTGTTGAGCCCCATTTTGTTTCAAAATGATCATTGATCCTTTTGTGTGGGTCTGTAACATTAAACCCAATACTTCTTAATTTTTTTTCAATAAAAGTATTATATTGCTCTTCAATATTACCGGTTACAGTATAGAATGTAGCAAGTTTTTTAGTCGCATTGTCAGAAGAGTGCGTTTGCATTTCTTTGCTGCCTTGTTCTCCTAAGAGTAATAACGGTAAGAGTAGTGAAGCGACATATAAATGCTTTTTTATAGGGATGTTCATGATTTTCCTTTAAGTTCAAGTCATGCCAAAGGCATACTCAGTATTAAATAATAATCATAATTTTAACATAAAACTGATGGAGATGATAAAGTAAAGTTATGGGTTAGTGCGTGGAGTGATAAAAAGCTACCATTGGTAATGGTAGCCATGGGTTACAATTTAAGTATTATTAAAACTTATTTAGTAGCATTTTTTAATTTCATATATTCTGCATATTCTTCAGCAGAAATAGATTTAGTTGCAGCTGATTTAGCGACAGAAACTGCTTCTGAACCAACTGATTTAGCAGTATCAACATTGTCTGTGATTGTTTTAACTGAGTCATTTATATTCTCAGAAACAGTTTTAACAGATGCAGTTGTATCGTGAGATACATCTTTTACGGATGTTGCGAGGTTCTCTGAACTTGTTTTAACAGAATCTGTAGAAGCAGCAGATACTGATTTTACTGAATCTGTACTTGACGTAGAAATAGTTTTAATAGAAGCAGTTGCATCAGAAGATACATTTGCTGCTGTACTGTTAATGTCATTTGAAACAGTTTTAATAGAAGCAGTTGCATCTTTAGAAACAGACTTTACAGAATCTGTTAAGTCCTTAGATGTTGAAAGTGTAGACTCTTTCATATTTGTAGAGAGTGTTGCACTTGAATCTTTAAGGTCAGTTGTAGTTGCTTTTAAAGAATCTTTTGCATCTGCTGAGAGAGTAGTTGTTGCAGATGAGATATCTTTACTAGTATTTAATTCCATAGTTTTTACGTCGTCAGATACTTTAATTGTAGAATCTTTCGCATCAGCACTTACTGTTGTCACTGTTCTTTCTGCTGACTTTGAAGTCTCTACCGCACCCTCAGTCATAGCAGATACAGAATCTTTTGCATCTTTACTCATACTAATTGCTGCTTCTTTCATGTCTGTAAACATGTCTCCAAAACTAAACTCTGCTTGTACTGTTGTCAATAATGCAGCTACTACTACAGAAGTTGTGATGATTTTTTTCATTTCTATTCCTTTGTGTATGTTTTTTGATGTTGACAGTATTACATAAGTATTATAAATTATAACTTAAAAATATAAAAAATATAAGTTATTATTAATAATATTTGTTAATATTTTAATATAAAAATTATTTAGGAGAAGTTATCTCCGTATATATTAGCAAATACGGAGACTGTAGATATGTCTAGGAAAGAAAGAAATTATTTATTCTCTAGTACGATAGTGTTGACTGAGTCATTTGTTTTTTCAGTAATTGTTCTTACTGACTCAGCTGTATCTGCTGAAACAGTTTTTACGGCATCTGTAGTTGCATTTGATACAGTTTTTACAGATGCTGTAGTATCTGCAGAAAGTGTTTTTGCAGTATCATTTGTAGCATTTGAAACTGTATTTACAGAAGCTATAGAATCAGCAGAAATGTCTTTAACTGAATTTGCAGTATTTGTTGTTACTGTCTTTACAGAAGCTGTTGAGTCTGCAGAGAGTGATTTAGTAGCATCATTAGTATCTTTAGATATTGCTATAGTTGACGCTTTTGCATCACCTGAAAGTGTTGTTGTTGTTTCTTTAAAGTTTTTAGTACTATTGGTCATTGCATCTTTTGTATCTGTAGATAGTGCAACAACAGAATCTCTACTGTCTTTAGATGTAGCTACTTCAACTGTTTTAACATCATCAGATAGTTTAACAGTAGAGTCTTTAGCATCTTTACTTACATTAGTTACTGCTTTTTCTGCAGATTTACTTGATTCAATGAAACCATCTTTCATTGACACTATTGAATCTTTGGCATCTTTACTCATACTAATAATAGCATCTTTAATGTCTTTACTTGCATTGTCTAAATCCAAACCTGCTTGTACATTTGTAAGAAGTGCCGCAGCTACTAGAGAAGTTTTTATGATTGTTTTCATTTTTATCCTTTTAAATGATTAATACACAAAGTATACACAATTAAGTATTAATTATAACTTATATTAATCATAATTATAGATATGCTTTATGTTTATGAGAACTAAAAGTATAAAGTATATTAAAGAAAGACAAAGTAATAATAGATTTGAGAGTATATGATATGTAAGAAAGAAGTACAGAAACAGTCAATACTGACTGTTTCTTTTTATATTGCTAGTATAATTTAGTTATTTAGCAGCGTTTTTAAGTTTCATGTATTCTGCATAGTCATCAGCAGTGATTGTTTTAACTGAATCATTTACATTTTCTGTTACAATTTTTACAGATTTTGTAGTGTCTGCTGATACTGTTTTCACAGAATCGTTTGCAGCATCTGAAACAGTTTTTACTGAAGCAGAAGAATCAGTAGATATTGTTTTTGTTGAATCAGTTGCAGCATCTGAAACAGTTTTGACTGAAGCAGTTGTATCTTTAGAAATTGTTTTAGTAGTGTCTGTTGCAGCATCTGAAACAGACTTCACAGAAGCAGTTGTGTCAGCAGAAATTGTTTTTGCAGCATCATTTACATCTTTAGAAACAGCAATTGCTGAGTCTTTTACATCTTTAGATGCAATAGTAGCTGAGTCCTTTAAGTCAGTTGTTGTATTTGTGATTGATTCTTTAGTATCAGTAGAGACAGCAGTCACAGAATCTCTTGTATCTTTAGAGAGTGATACTTCAGCTGTTTTAAGATCATCAGAAACTTTAACAGTAGAGTCTTTAGCATCTTTACTTACATTTGTTACTGTTCTCTCAGCAGACTTTGTACTTTCAACAGCACCATCTTTGATTGCAGTAACACTATCTTTAGCGTCTTTACTCATACTTATTGCCGCATCTTTCATATCTTTAAACATATCTCCAAAGCTAAAGTCAGCTTGTACAGTTGTTAGTAGTGCAGCAACTGCAACAGAAGTGGTAATCATTTTTTTCATTTCATTTCCTTTTATGTGTGTTTGTACTATGTTAAGAGTATAAGTAATATTAACTGAATTTTAACTGATTAAGTAAAAGATATTTATCTATATCCATAACATATTAAGTTAAGTAATACTTATGTCTCAAATTTTACTTATCTAGTGAGATTGTTCTGACAGAATTATTTGTATTTTCTGTGACTGTTCTTACTGATTTTACCGTATCATTTGACATGGATTTTACAGAATCATTACTATTATTTGAAACAGTTTTCACAGAATTCATTGCGTCATTTGAAATAGATTTTACTGAGCTTGATCCTGAAGTAGAAACAGTTTTTACAGAATGACCGGTATCTGTTGATATTGTTTTTATAGAGTCATTGATATCTTTAGATATTGTGCTTACAGAGTCTAAATTATTAGTAGAGATTTTTTTTATGGCAGTAGTTGTGTCTGAAGATATTTTAACTGTTGACTCTTTCATCTCAGCACTCGCAACAGCTGCTGAGTCTTTTAGGTCTGTTGTCGTGGTTTTTAAAGCGTCTTTAGTATCTCTTGAGATATCCATGCTAATATTTTTTAAATCATTTGTTGTGTTCACATCCATGATTCTCATATCATCTGAGATTTTTACAAGTGAGTCTTTAGCATCTTTACTTACATTACTACTTGTATTCTCGGCACTTTTTGTTATCTCTATTGAGCCATCAGATATAGAAATAACTGAATCTTTAGCATCTTTAGAAAAACTAATGGCTGCCTCTTTCATATCAGTAAAGAGTTCATTTAAACTATAGTCTGCATGTAAACTTGTCATAAGTGAAGTAGCAGTGATCGCCGAAATAAGAATTTTTTTCATACTTTATCATCCCTTTTATTTTTGTAAAATTATATCCTATTATTTTTAGACATATCTTAAACTTATAATAACACATTTTAGATTTAAATTTTGCTTATCATAGCATGGTGTATAATACAAATAATTTTATATATGTATGAACTTTGCATCAATTGGATACAATTACTAATCTATTGAAATAATTGATTAGTAATCTTAGATACTTATCATCAATCTTAAGATAGTATTAGATTAATTTAAAAAAGGGTTATATATTATGAAAAAAGTATTGGTTTCCGCTATTGTATGTAGTGTCATGGGAATGGCAGATGGATATACACAAGCAGATAGAATTTTGGATATGCAGAAAATGGCACAGGCGATGCAAGACATACAATCTGGATTTTTTTATAATAATTTAGACATTGTAAAAGCAGGGGCTAAAGATTTAAGTGACACTATTGTTAAAATAGGACCTACAAAAGCAGAAAAAGAAAATAAAGACGTGTATGAAAGATGGATGAATAACCATACGGCTATGACAGCAAGAACACAAAGAAGAATTCAAAAGTACGCAGAAACATTGGTTGAACGTTTTCAAGATGGAGATGCAGTACAGGCACTTCAAGTCTATAACAGGGTTTCTGCAGAGTGTATGAAATGCCATGTTGATTTAAGAAAATGGTAGGAAAATAGATGAAAAAAAGTATGGTAAGTGCACTTGTATTAAGTGTAGTACTTCAAGCAAATAGCCCTCAAGTAGAAACGCAAAACGCAAATGCAAATATGACAGATATAATTAAGTTGACAGGAACAGTAGTCTCTGATGGTCAACAGATGATTGGCTCTCGGTTTATGGGTTATGTAAAAAAGGTCTTTGTTAAACTAGGAGATAAGGTTGAGCGAGAAGATGACCTTTACGAAATACAATCTGCTGAGTTTGATATGATGAAAATGCAAGCTGACCTTATGCTTGAACAGTCTAAAACAATGGTAGAGTTTTGGCGAGATAAATTAAAACGCTTAAATACAAAAAAAACAAGACTGAGAAACACCTATAGAAATGATAATAAAATCAATTTTATGGATATGGCAGATTTAGATGCAGAAGCTGCAAATGTAGTGACAATGTTAAAAACGATGCAAATTGTTGTAAAAGAGTCTAACATTAAAGTAAAGCAACTGGCAAGTACCTATAACTATATTAAGATGAAAGCACCTTCAGATGGGGTTGTTGTCCGACGAAATATTAGAGTAGGTGACATGGTTATGCCAGGGATGTTGACTATTATGCTTGTAGATATGGAAAGTTTAGAGATTGAGGTTTCTATTTCAGAAGGTGTATTGCATCGTGTGGCTGTAGATCAAGAAGTAAGTATTGAGATTCCTTCTATTAAGTATAAAACAAAAGGTGTTATCTATGCGATTGTACCTGCGATTAACCCTATGACACATAAGATAAAAATGCGTATACGTTTTGATAAAGGTGAAACCAATGTATTGCCTGGTATGTATGCAAAGGTTACTATCTAATTAATGAGATCCTACTATTATGCAATATGAAGCTCATATTGCATTTTCTTCAAATTATTGCTTCTTTTCTACTTTAAATATATAAAAATGATATTTTTTCTATAGTTAACAATATATATTTATAATAATACTGTTATACTTTATTACTTATATAAAAGGAATGAAAATGAAAAAAACAGTATTGGCGTTATTGCTAGCATCTAGTGTACTTTTTGCACAAGAGATTGAGGTTAGAAACCTTGACAGAATGAAAAATATGCAAAGTATGGAAACAGCACTCTCAATGATTCAAAAAGGTTTTCTTTTTGATAATATTCATGTGGTTACAAATGGTGTAAAAGATTTAAAGACGACAGCACTACATACTGAGTCATTTATAAAAGAAGGTGTGACAAAGGAAGGGTTTAATACTTTGGTATATGCTCAAAAACAAGCTGCTGATATTAGTGAGCTTGCAGATAAAATATTGGTTACATTTGAAAAAGGTGACAGATACGGTGCAGCAAACAATTACTTACAAATTTTAAGTAAATGTCTCTCTTGTCATCAAACTGTGAGATCTTGGTAATACATCACTTCATGAAGAGAGACTTACTCTCTTCTGTCTCATTATATATGTAACTTTATATATATAAATATAACGTAAAATTTTAAATCACTTATTTACTTAACTTAAACATACTTTTTTTAACTATAATAATTATACATTACAAATTTTTATAAAGGTAAATGATGAAAAGAAAATTAAGTATAGGGTTTCTTATTGTAACACTTATCACAAGTGTTGTGGCACAAGAACAAAAAGTAGAGAGCAGTGCATTGATAGGTACTAAAAAATCAGCGATTGTATATACTATAAAAGGTAATGCTGAAGCTAAATATAATGAGATGATTGAGAAAGATTTGAAGCCATTAGGTTTCCTCACTCCTGACCCAAGAGCAGGGGTCAATAAGGTTTATAAACAAAAGTACGGTTCTACGACCTTAGATGCATTGTCATTTATGACCATAGTGGACAAGAAAGCAATTAAGCCTTTATTAAATGTAGACCCTACTATTGCAGGGTTTAACCCATTTAATCTTCTTATTTATAAACATAAAAATGTAGATGAGACAATCATTTCTCACTTTACACCTGAAGTAGTTTTTGAAATGTTGGGTACTACAAATCAAGAAGTAAAAGATGGATACATCGCTAGTATGAAGAAACTAGATGATGTGATAGTAAAAACGTTCCCAGAAGCTAAAATAAGTTATGAAACTTATGAGAAGAAAGCTACAGACACTATGATGAACTTTGAACTTGATTTTGAACGTCCTGAAGATATAGATGATTTCATAGATGAGATACAAGAAAAGATAGAAGATAGTTTTGTAGAAAAAGGCTATATCATGGCGGGTTACTTTAATTTTAAAGAGACGTTTGATGGAAGTAAACTGTTGCCACAAATGGACGCATTTTGGACATATTCTCTTTGCCATTTCAAATATTCATACACAATATTTGACAACGCAGGTGCAAGACCTGAAGCAGCTGTGTTTGCACCATGTACTATGTATATGTATATTCAAAAAGGAACAAATAAACTTGTTATGGGTATGCCAAGACTCCAAAACTGGGTAAGTTTATTTAACATTACTGACAAAAAAAGACTC
>JAYEFI010000120.1:0-2348 GCA_034658615.1 Campylobacterota bacterium | reverse complement strand
AGCTATGACCCCAAGATGTGCAATACCCAAAGCACCACCACCAGATAGCACTAAGCTAAAATCATTTGAATTCAAGTTTTTTATCATAAAATCATTATATCTAGTCTACTATAAAAATTGGACTTGTTTCATGCACCCATTTTTTTAATTAAGTCTCATGATGGCACACCACTACTCATACTTAATGTTCATGCCATCAACTTTAGAGAAAACCAAGGGTATAACAGAGAACTAGAACGTTTTTTAAACCTCATACAACAACACAAAGGTGCAATGATTGTCGCTGGAGATTTTAACACATGGAATAAAGTACGTATGGAAAGATTACACATAGTAAGAAAGAAGTTAAAACTTTATTCTGTGCCTTTCCAAAAAGATGACCCTATTAAATCTTTTATGGGTAATCATTTAGATTTTATTTTCTATAGAGGTTTAGAACTTCAGGAGTACTCTTCAGAAAAAGTACCTTTACTATCTGATCATAACCCATTGTATGCCACATTTACAAAAGCCAATGACTAACAATTGACTTACAACAGAAAAATAATGTATACTCATTCCAATAGAAACTATTTTACCAAAGAGAAACATGAAAAAAAGTACCACTAAAGAAAAACTTCTAGATATAGCTTTTGAAGAAGTATATATACATGGCTATGCTGCAACATCGGTAGATACTATATTGAAAAAAGCGAATATTACAAAAGGTTCGATGTATCATCACTTTAAGTCAAAAAAAGAGTTGGTTATGGCTATGATAGAAGAGCGTCTTTTTCCTAAGATGGATACCTTTTTTCTTTTTGAAAAAGTAGAGGGTAAATCTGTGCTTGAAAGTATACGTAATACCTATGCAGGGATGGCAAAAAATAAACCTCTCATCACCTATGGATGTCCACTCTATCGTTTAATGGTGGAACTTTCACCTGTAGATGATACATTTGATGTGCTTTTAACTAGCAAAGTGACTGATTTACGACAAAAACTTTCCAACTTACTCCAAGTTGGTATTGAATGTGGTGAGTTCAATGCTACCCTTGATACACAAGCGTATGCCGACTTCATACTCAATGCCACATGGGGTGTACTTTCACTCTCACCAAATCTCTCTTCTTCAAAATATTTTATACAACAAAGTAAACTTATTTTAAATGAGCTGAATAGCTAGACTACTTAGTCTATTTTAAGATAAGTTCCTCTATACTATTACTAGACTATTTAGTCTAGTAATAGTATAGAGGACAGATAATGTTTATAATAGAACCAAGTTTAAATAGAGAAATGAAGATACTCCTAAGAGGCATTAAGCAAAAGGTAGGACACATACCACCACACTTTGAACTCTTTGCTACCATTAACCCTACACGATTTAAAATGTTTGTAGAAGAGATAACATATCTTAGTACACATGCAAATATAGATCCAGATTTTTTTACATTGTTACGCTACACTGTAGCTAGCGATAATAGTTTTGAATATTGTATAAAATTAAATCAGGTATTGCTTTTAGCAAAAGGTTACACATTGGAGCAGTTACATTTGTTAGAAGGTACGCAGAAAACATTACCACTAGATGAAAGACATCAAGCACTTTTTGATGTAGTTATGACAGCACTTTGTAGAGCAGAAGATTTTACTATAGAAGTGATAGATGCATTAAAGATTTTAGATTGGTCTGATGCAGATATCTTAGATGCTGTAGACCATGGTGCATTTTTGTTTAGGTTTTCTAAGGTTATAAAAGCATATAGTAAGGACTAACATGGATGTAACACACATACCTTTTGCAAGGCACACAGGCATAGAAAGAAAAGAAGAGGGTACACTCAAGTTAGAGCCTACTCCCACTGTACAAAATCACATTAACTCTATACACGCTTCTGCACAGTTTACATTGGCAGAGACTCAGAGTGGATTGCATCTGCAAAGTTTATTTCCTACATTGGAGAATAAAGTTGTAGCAGTACTCCGTGGTTCTACAGTAAAGTATAAAAGCCCTGCTACTACCACCCTAACAGCAGAAGCTTCAATAGATAAGGAAATAAAAGAGAAGTTTCTAGTCTCTTTTGAGATGAAAGGAAGAG
Organism: Campylobacterota bacterium; assembly: GCA_034658615.1. GTDB lineage: Bacteria > Campylobacterota > Campylobacteria > Campylobacterales > Sulfurovaceae > Sulfurovum. The sequence goes on along the minus strand of JAYEFI010000120.1, from coordinate 267 downwards.
CAAGCATCACTGTAAAAGTAAAACTACTAGATGAAGAGAACACCATAACAATGATAGGTGAATACAATTGGTTTATAAGTCATTAAGTATCTACAAGAAGAGCCATTTGCAAACTTAACCTATAAACTTAAGGGGACCTCAAATAATTTACTCTTGTGGTGAGAGTTTCATTTTTTGAGCTAGATATGCAGATGTTGGTGCATCAACAGTGTTAATGTGGACAACAATCCATTCTGGTGACTTATATAAAAAGTTGATAATTTTCTT
>JAYEFI010000119.1:0-9661 GCA_034658615.1 Campylobacterota bacterium | reverse complement strand
TTAGCCATGACCCTTACAGCAATCAAAAAGTTCCCAAAAAATATAACCACAACAGCCACATACCATACGCTATTAATCTCAGAAGAGAGTATGCCGTTTAGAAACATTAAAGAGTTTGGAAAAGGTGGATAGAGTGCCAACGCTGTCAAGTAAACTGTCAACATAAGTCCAGCATAAGGTGTAACAAGCACAATCCCCGTAACTGACTTATAGTTTGCACTTCCATAGTTACGTTCATAATATTTCCCCATAAGGAAAATTCCCACCAAGGTAAGCAATAGTGAAACACCATAGAGTGTACTCTCTTTTGCACCAAACATAAGCATCATTGGTGCATTAAAGAAAAGTATATAGTAGGCCAACTTATAAAGGTTGTTTGTTTTATTGGCTTTGTACAGTGAAAACAAAGAAAACAACAAAGCAACCATAACAATAGGCATCGACACTTCTCCAGAAGCACTATTTGAAATTAACATCCCAGCAACAAACAATAGTGCAGAGAGATAAAATATTTTTTCTTTCCCTAAGATATGCGTCTTCTCAAACAACAGGTAGTAAGGTACTCCAGCAAATAAAAATAATAAAATAAAATCCATAAACACGCCCTTCCTAAAATACTTTGAAGTATTTGATATATAAGTCAGACAAGTAGCCTTCTTTTGCCAATATCTTATAGATACGCCATTGAACCTTGTTAGGCTTATGTTCACCTATAGGTATGCCAACAAAGTGCTGTTTGTACGTAAAGTACCAACCGATGAACATGATGGCTGTCAACATGAGAAGGGTCATTGTCCCCGATACATGTAGTGTAGCTACCTTGTACAGCAATGCTCCATGTTCACCATAGAGGAAGTGTTCAAGGGCTAAACCTACAAACTCGTAGGTAAAGAGTACAATAATAAAGGAACCAATCACTGTGAAAATAACTTTTGGCGAATTGGCTTTAGTCACCTCAAAGAATGACAAAAAGAGTTGTGTCCCCGTAAGCCACGCAAATGCCAATATAAGCACGGCAGCATTTAAGTGGAACATATCTTCACCCAGTGCAAGTTTAACCCCTATGAAAACCACAACAGGTACAACAGTAAAGAGTGCAACCATGCGGAACATGTTGATGCTGTTGTATTGTGGCTTTTCTTCCCAAAAAAGTTCATGAGAAAGACGTTTAGGTACATTTGGCTCTTTCCTTGCAGAGTTAATAAGGCTTCCCGACTCCAAGAAGAGAGAAGCTTTAAAGATACCATGCACCATAAGGTGGTAGATGGCAAGGGAGAATGCACCCAACCCTACTTCCATAATCATGTATCCCATCTGACCCACAGTAGAGTACCCAAGAGAACGTTTAATATCTGATACAGCCAACATAAGGATAGATGCAAATATCGCAGTGATGAGACCCATAACAAATGCAACATTGAGTACAGCAGGTGTCAAGAGTAGCAAGAATGCCATTTTATTGAGCAAGATTCCTCCAACATTAACTACCCCTGCATGCATCAGTGCAGAAACAGGTGTTGGTGCTTCTGAAGTATAAGGTAACCAAAGGTGAAAAGGTATAATCGCAGACTTCATCATTGCCGCAAATAAGAATAAGAAACCTATGACGTAAACAAGAGGGTCGTCTATCGGTCCACTCTGGGACATGGCTATCCACTTTTCACTTAGATGTGCCAGATCAAAACTACCAAATACCTTATAGGTAAGAATAACCGCTAAGATAAAGAAGAGGTCAGCCAGTTTGTGTACAAGCATAGTCCAGCCTGCATTTTTAATAGCAGATTTAGATTCCACATTAAATGAAATAAGCAAGTATAGACTAATGCTCATCAACTGCCATGCAATGGTAAGAATAATAAGATTATTACTCATAACAAGTAGATAAATCGCCGAGAATATAAAATTCAACAATATGAAAAATCTTTTATATCCAGGTTCATCCCACATATACTTAGTGGAGTACTTTCGTATCACAAGACCAAGTATGGCAACGTAGGGTACAAGTATGGCTGAAAGCTCATTGTAGACAAGTAATCCATCAAAACCATAAATTGCTTCATCGCTACTCATCACATGATATGTCCCGTAAAGCCCTAACAGAGCAAGCATCGATGAAAAGAAAATAGCCACTTTTGGCATATGCTCTTTTTTATTTAAAAAACCTATCAAAATAGCAATTACAATAGGTATAAACGGAATAAATAACACTAATTTTTCCATAAAAACTCCCAATTAAATATACGTATTAGAGGTACACTATGTAGTACATACATAACCCCTATCTTCAAAGTATCATAGCTAAGTTTACAAAAGAGTGACTTAGTACAAAACGATGTTAGATTTATTAAAGGTTATTTGCGATAAAACGAAACACGAACATATATTACTGACATAGAGCAGTTCATAGTCAAGATATACAAGTTATACTTACTATTAAATATATAAATAAATTCTCTAGTAAAAAAAAGAACCATTTATGCACTAAAACTTCTAAGCATTAAATGATGATGAGTACCATTATTCTATGCACTATGTTGCAAGACGTAACGCTAAAAATCTAACTTTTAGGTCCAAAAGTGATGGTCATATAATTAAAGAGAAATAAAGGTTTTTAAAGTATACTCCGAATAACATAAAGAATATAACGAAGAATAAACCTTTCGAGATTAGCTCTTAACAGAGTAAATACCTGTTGGTCAAGTTGGATGTTAGACTTCTTAGTTGGTGTATAGTATAGCCAATGTATGTATGTTTAAGTTATCATAGGAGAAAAAATGTATTATATAGCAAAAGTAGACGCTGACCAGTGTGCAGAGTATAAATGTAATGCCTGTACACTATATTGTCCAGAGGCAAATACGCTAATGTTCAATGAGGATAAGAATATATCTTGGGTAGATGAAGATAGATGTAAAGGCTGTGCACTTTGTGTATACGTATGTACAGACATGCTAGATCGTAATTGTATTACGATGGAAATGCCTGACCCAACAGCGGCACTGAAAAAATAAATCTAAACATAGATTTATTTTAATAAATACAGAAAAAACAATTTAGAGGAGAACTTATGGCAAATCAAGGCCCTGCGTATTATTCACCGTATCCTACGGCTACGTATGAAGGTGTAATTACACCACCAGAAGGAAAAGCACTTTTACTAGAAGATGTGGTTGACGAAGAGACTGCAATGAGAGAGTGTGCAAGAGTAATGTTAACAAGCGAAAATGCAACTATTTTCCCTGGCCCACAAGTACTATATGCGTACAATGAGGAAGCTAAGCAAAAAGCTAAACTTATCAAAGAGATGTCTGAAGTGCTAAATGCAAAGATGATCCCAATGTACGATTACAGACCAAAATATCCAAAAATCGATGCAGAAGTAGAAATCAATCCAAATCACCCGAACTTAACAATTTGGCATAACAACATTAAAGCAGCAATCTTTATTGGTGTGCATTGTCACTATGCAAACGTTGCATTAAAAATTGTAAGAAGTGAGACAGATTGTTATACAATCGCAATTTGTGGTATGTCAGGGCATGAAGATGCAATGGCAACATTAAGAGACCAGCATTCTTCAGAGCTTGAGAAATTTATCAAGATAGCTAAAGAAGTCAAAGCTGAGCTTGGTAAGTAGGAGATAATATGAGTACAATTAAAGATATGACAGACACACATAACTGGTCTGGACAAAGATTAGTTACAGCAGACGAATTACTTTTCGACGCTCCAAGAGAAAAACACTTCATGACAGGTTCAGAAGTATTAAAAGAAGCAGTAAAAAGATGTACAGTTGATGCATCTGTATCCTACCCTATTACACCACAATCTGAAGCCGCTCACCTTATTGGTGAACTATGGGCTGAAGGGTATGTAGGTGTATACTTTAGAGGGGAAAATGAGTTTGGTGTAATGTCAGAAGTTGCCGGCTGTGCGATGGCTGGTGCTAGAACAATCACAACAACTTCAGGGCCAGGAACACTAAGAGCAATGGAAAACTTTGCACAATGGTCTGGTACAAGAATTCCTTGTCAACTTATATTGATGGCTAGAGGTATTAACTCACCACTTACCATTCAACCAGATAACTTGGAAGTTTCATACATGCTAGAGACTGGATGTATGATTTGGTATGCAGAAAACGTACAAGAGTTATTTGATATGAGTATTGCAGCATTTATCGTTGCTGAAAAACCAGATGTACATGTGCCAATTGTTACTGTTGTTGATGGATTCTTTGTATCACATACAAGAGAATCGGTCATGCTTCCAGCTGACGATATTGCACTTACACCATACAACCCAAATAAAGCTCCATTACCAGCAATTGACTCAGAAACACCTCCAGGACGTTTTTTAAGAGATCCATTTGTAATGAAGTCTAACTACATCTCTTACGCAACACATGCTTCTTGGCAGTGGGAAGTAAGATCAGCTGTAGAGCGTTCTAAACCATATGCAAGACACTACTTGGAGGGACTAGTACATGTTACTGGTAGCGAAGATGCTGAAATTGCATTTGTTACTTGTGGTACTGCTTCTCATCAAGCTAAAGAAGCTGAAAGAGAACTAATGAAACTTGGTGTTAAATCTAAAGTGATTAAACTAAGAACAATTAGACCATTCCCACAAGATGAACTTCTTGAAGCACTTGAAGGTGTAAAGCATGTATTTGTACCTGAATTTAACGTTGTTGGTTGGTTAGAAAAAGAAGTGAAAACTGCACTTTATAAGAAATCTGACGCTGAAGTGATTGGTGGACCAAGAGTTGCTGGTGGTATGAGTATGCCTGCAGAAGCAATTCTTAAAGAAGTATTTGAACATATTAACGTAGAAGGAGCATAAGATGGCAATTGATATATATAAAATCAATCCTGAATTTAGAGATATTATGCCTCAAGAGATTATTGATCTTGAAGAGAATGCCACATGGGCTCAAAATCAAGAAAAGCCTCGTGGTATTAAAGAACTTCCTCAAACAAAAGAGTTGCTAGAAGAGCACTCTTTATGTGCAGGTTGTCCAGAAGCAGCAGCATTAAGATATGTTCTTTCTGCATTGCCGAACCCTGAAGATACTGTCATTGTAAACTCAACAGGTTGTACATCTTTGATGTTCCCACATATCGCACTTCATACTGTACACTCACTTTTTGGTAACCAAAATGCTGTAGCATCTGGTATCAAAAGAGTCCTTGACTGGAGATTTCCAGACAAAGACAAAGATGTGGTTGTTCTAGCAGGTGATGGTGCAACTGTTGATATTGGACTTGACTATACACTACAGTCATTCTTTAGACAAGAAAACATTACAACTATCTGTTTCGATAACGAAGTCTATGCAAACACTGGTGGTCAAGAATCGGGTATGACTCCAAAAGGTCAAGTATTCAAAATGGCACCAACAGGTAAAAAGTTTGAAAAAGTAAAAATGTGGGAACTGGCTACAACGTCTGGTTGTCACTACTCTATAAACATGACAGCTTCTGCACCTAAAGCAGTAGCAAGAGCGGTTAGAGAAGCTATTACTATTGCAAGAGAAGTTGGACCTACATACCTTAACATTTATACACCATGTATCCTTGAAATTGGACTCAGTGCAAATGAAGGTCTTGGAGAAATGAAAGAGCAAGATAAAGATAGATTTGACAAGTACAAATATATTTCACCAGAAGCAGAAGCATGTCTGGCTAAAGCAAAAGAAGAGGGGCGTTTATAATGGCTAAAGATTCGATTAAAATAAGACTTCCGGGTCTTGGTGGGCAAGGTGCGGTTACAGCTGCACACATTGCAGCAACTGCAGCTGATACTGATGGTTACTTCGCTGTTTCTAACCCATTCTTTGGTGCAGAAAAGCGTATGGCTCCTTCTGAGTCTTATACACGTATCGGTACTGTGCCAATTTACGATAGAGGGGAAGTAATTTACCCAGATATCGTTATGATTTTTCACCCACAAGTTATTACTATGGGTAAATCATACACCATGCCTTTTTACGCTGGTATCAAAGATAATGGTCTTGTTATCATTAACTCCGATATTGAACTTTTAACAGAAACTGACAAGAAAATTCTTGAAGATAAAAATGTTAAAGTGCTTACACGTGACTTTACTAAGTTTGCCATTGAGCAAGCTGGTACTGAACTAGCTACTAACATGGCTATGCTAGGTGCATTATTTGGTGCACTTGGGACAGTTAAAAAGTCTTCTATTGAAGAAGGAATTAAAGATAGATTCCTTAAAAAATATACAGCTTCTGGTGGTACAGCTACACTGGATTCAGTTATTGAAAAGAAATTTAAGAAGAAGCAAGAACTTATTGAGAAAAACCTTGCAACTGCATCAGCTGCTTATGACTTAACAGCTGCATGGGCAAAAGAAGTGGGTCTTGAACCAATTCTTGAACCTTCTAAGAACAACAACGGTAACGTTTAAAAGAGCATGACTGTGCCTTTGGCACGGTTGTCTTTTCCTTCCTTTTAATTCCAAACAAACTTTTTTTATAAACACTTAAGCCAAGCGCTTATCAAATAAGTTTATCCAGAAGGAACACAAATGATACACGCTTTTATACTTACAGGATTTCTAGGTGTTGGTAAAACTACCATGCTTACAAATACGGTTAAAAAACATTTTAGCGATAAAAAAATAGCCATCATCGTCAATGAATTTGGTGATGTAGGCATAGACAGTAAAATTCTTACCAATGTGCACAGTGAAGTACTGGAAATTTCTGAAGGTTGCATCTGTTGTCAACTGTCAGAAGAGTTTGAAAGTGGTGTCTCTGAGATTATCGATAAATACAACCCTGAGATTATATTTGTAGAGACTTCTGGTGCTTCAGAACCCTTCCCTATCTTTTTGTCTTTACAAAACCTTGGTATCTCAGTAGAAGGGATTGTTTGTGTGGTTGATGCAAAAAACTTTAACGCATACAAGGACAATTCAACCGCTAAATACCAATTGGGTGGTTCAAACATACTCGTTTTAAATAAAACGGATTTAGTAAGTGCAGATGAACTTGAAGTAGTTAAAAAAGAAGTGATTGAAACAAAAGAACAATACAATATTAAAAATAATCTTACAGGTAAAGCCATATTTAACCACTACATTATACACGAATCAGAGCAAGGTCTTGTAGGCAAAGAAGCTTTTGAGGGTGTCTATAAAATAGATGAAATAAGCGATATAGCAAAAGAGTATAAACATCACGATCATACAACTAAAGATGGCATTACACAACAGGTAGCCTATCTCAAAGAAGATATAATTTTTGATAATGTCGATGCACTACTTAACGCTCTTCCTAAAAATATCTACAGGGTTAAAGGTGTCATAAAAACGACGGATGTACCTGAACCTCTTTTTGTAAACTACTCATTTGGTGATGCCTCTTTTGAGCCTTTAGATACCTACAATGAGCGTTCAATTCTTATATTTATAGGTGAATCCATAGAAGATGAAATGAATCAACTTATTGCAAAGTTTGATTTTATAAATATACCTAAATTTAGGATAAATAGATAATTTTAGCCATATATTTCTCTCTTAAATATGTTACAATATGTATCTTCTAAAAAAGAGGGTATTACCCTTTTCTATCAGTTACATCTCTCTTTTGTAGAAGATATACCTACTTTTGTAGGTTCAATTCGTAACATCTCATTTCTAAACTAAACGACTCAAAGACAATTAATAAACCTTTTATACTTAATTTGTATAATATAGATAACTTTTTTGTATATTATAAGGAGCAAAACATGTTAAAAAGAGTCACTGAAGGTCCTGCTGGCTATATGCCTGCATCAGCGCCAGAAATGGGAGTTGAACTTGCACCAGAAGGTCAAGCTTTACTTTATGGAGATGCTGTCTCACCAGAGGAAGCAATGAGAGATGCTGCAAAAGCATTATTAACCAAGAAGAACCCAACTATCTTCCCTGGTCCACAAGTATTATGGGACTGGAAAGAAGACGTTGCTGAAAAATCTGCAGCTATTTTAGATCTTGCATCTGAGATTCCAAACTGTAAGATTATTCCTATGCCTGATTACAGACCAAAATATCCTAAAATTGATGTGAAGGCTGAGATTAATCCAAATCACCCTAACCTTACAATTTTAGATAACAAAATCGATGCTTGTATTTTTGTTGGTGTACACTGTCACTATGCAAACCTTTCACTTAGAATGATTCGTGCTGGTACTAGCTGTTATACTGTTGCTTTATGTGCTTACATGGGACATGAAGAAGCTATGGCTTCTATAAGAGATTTGCATGCCTCTGATATTCAGAGATTTAAAGAAATCATTATTGAAGAAAGAACAAAACTAGGCATTGAGTGGGAAACTACTTTACCACCTGAAAATCCGTCTTTACCAAAAGAGGATAACAGTTCATTATCACCAGCAGATTATGGAGAGTACAGAAGTCTCATCATATCTAGAAAAGGTGAACATGTTGCAGAAGTTGAATAAAGGAGAACAAATATGAGTTATTTAGATGATGGAAGACCACAACCAGTAAAAAAATTGGTAGATATGAATTACCTCTTAAAAGAGGCTCCAAGAGAGAAGCACTTTATTACAGGTGCTCAAGCAATGGCAGAAGCTGTTAAAAGAGCAAATGTAGATATGGCGATTGCATACCCTATTACTCCACAGTCAGAAGTAATGCACCTTGTTGGTGATGTTTTTGCACAAGGGCACATCAAAGAGTACTACAGAGCTGAAGAAGAGCTTGGAACAATGTCTGCAATCGCAGGTGCTTCAAGAGCAGGTGTTCGTCTGTTTACAGCAACATCGGGTCCAGGACTTATTAGAGGTCTAGAAGCAATTGTTTCTTGGTCAGGACACAGAGTTCCAGCTGTACTTGGTATCTTGACACGTGTTATTAATGCACCATTGTCAATCCAGCCAGATAACATCGAAATGGCATACATGATGCACTGTGGTGCTGTTATGTTACATGCTGAAAACCAGCAAGATACATTTGACTACACACTAGCAGCATTTGCTATTGCTGAAAAAGTTGATGTATATATTCCAGTTGCAGTTGCTACAGAAGGTTTCTTCGTAACACACGCAAAAGGGTATGTTGACATGATGTCAGAAGACCTTGGATACTTAGACTTTGACCCAGTTGCTGCACCAGTTCCAGCTATGGATAATGAAACGCCTCCAGCTAGAATCCAAAGAGATGCACCTGTACAAAAGTCAAACTTTATGTCTTACCTGATTCACTCAGTATGGCAACAAGAGATTTGGGACTCAAATAGACGTGCAATGAAGTACATCTATGAGTACCTTGGTGGACCAATCGAAGTTCAAAACCCTGAAGCTGATGTATTTGTAGTTGCTTCTGGTTGTGCTGCTGCACAAGCCAGAGAAGCATGGAGATATTCTCAGCAAGATGGTTTAAGCGTTGGACTTATCAAAGTAAAAGCTATTAGACCATTCCCAGCTCAAGAAATTAGAGATGTTGTTAAAAATGCTAAGGCAGTTATTGTTCCTGAGCACAACATCATTGGTTGGTTATGTAAAGAGGTTAAAGCAGCACTTCCAAATGGTGGAATTGTTGTTGAAGGTCCAAGAGTATATGGTGGTATGACACTTCCAGTTGAGTTAATCATGAAAGAAATTCACGATGCTCTTGGTTTAGAATACGA
>JAYEFI010000118.1:15753-30414 GCA_034658615.1 Campylobacterota bacterium | reverse complement strand
CCTAACTCTTGCTTCACTCTATCTGGAGAGATGTCTCTATAGCCTAATCCTACAAGTGTATGGTAGAGTAAGTCGGCACTTTCATAAATCACTTGTTCATCACTCTCTTCGTCTATAGCAACACAGACTTCGTCAGCTTCTTCACGAATCTTACTAAGCATAAGCTCTTTATCATCAAGGAGTTTTTTTGTCCATGATTTTTGCTCAGCAGGTGCATTCTTACGCTCCAATATCGTATGGTATAACGTGTCAACTACGCCATAGAGTGCATCGGTGTCTACTTCTTTTTCTAAGATGATTTTGTCTTGCATTACAGAAGTAAAGAAACAGCTTTTTCTACCTGTATGACAGGCTACGCCGTTTTGTTTTATTTTGAGTATGACAGTGTCAGCATCACAGTCTAGAAGTACATCTTTGACTTCTTGTGTGTGGTTAGAGCTCTCACCTTTTTTCCAGAGGCGTTGTTTGCTTCTACTGAAGTAGTGTGCGTAACCAGTTTCTAAGGTGAGAGTGTAGGCTTCTTCATTCATATAGGCAAGCATGAGTACTTCATTGGTTTGGGCATCTTGTGCAATGGCAGGGATAAGGGGGTTTTTTTTCCAGTCTATGGTCATAGCGGTTTCTCCAGTGTAGAGTGTTGTGCCCTCACAACACCAATGAATATTTTAATAGGGTGGGTCGATATGGAATCGACCCCTACGGGTTTATTGTTCTTGACCCATCATACGTTGCTGTTTACCTTTAGCATCTACCCAAATGTTAGGTACGGCACCACCAGGTGTAAGGAAGATTTGTGCATCTTTATTGACTCTTAGTGCATCGTTAAACTTAGCTTGTGTTTTAATCTGCTCTAGTTCAATAAGTGCAGGGGTGAGTGAGTGTGAAATGAGTGTATTTGCTTTGGCTTGTTCTTCAGCCTCAATACGGATTTTGTCAGCCTCACCTTGTGCTTCAATACGGTTTCTCTCTGCTTCACCACGTGCAATTTCTGCTGCTTTTTGTGCGTGTTGTTTTGCTTTTTCTTTCTCTTGCTCTGCGATGGTTACATCTTGTTTTGCTGCTTGGACTTGCTCTATCTTCTCTTTAATCTTTGGAGGGAGAACAATGTTTCTAAGCTCAACAGATGAGAGTATAACAGGTTGGTTACCCAGTGCATCTACTTTTTCTTTTACTTTAGTTTGGATAGCTGAGGCTATTTCATTTCTCATCTCTGGGAGTTGTTCTGCTGTGTATTGTCCTACAACGTCACGTACTACTTCTCTTACTTTTGAGTTTATGATTTTTTCTTCCCAACTTGCACCCCATTTTGCTATGGTTGCTGGAGCAGAGGCTGATTTTAAGCTATATTGGACTGCAAGGTCAATGTTGACAGTAAGACCACGTTTATCTAGTACAGGGATGGCTCTGTTTCTTTTAAGACCACCTTCTAAACCACGGTACTGATCTCCTAACTCTGCAGACATATCGTTTGAATAGGTGATAAGTCTAATACGTGTATTGACAGGAATGATTTTTTGAATCACAGGGATGAAAATGTGAAAACCTGGATCTAGTGGCTCTGTTTCAAATTTACCTGTAGTGACTTTGATACCTACTTCACCTGAGTTGATGATAGTGTAGGGTTTAAATATGACAATAGCGAATATAATAGCACCCACGATGATGACCCATGAAGGTAAGCCTTTTGGCAAGTTTCCTAGAGGGTTTTGGGTGTTTCCACCACCTTTGTTACCTCCACTACTGTTATTGCTATTGTTGCTTGTTCCACTTGACTTTTTCTTTTTAAAGTAGTCGTTCATATCTGCTGGCATTGTTTTTCCTTTAGTGTTGTTGCTTTGGTATCGGGGCAGGTGATTCATAATTCATTGCTTTGCAACAAATTACAAATCACCAGACCCCTAATATTGGTTGAGCTTGTCGAAACCTAGTTAATGTATGTTAAATGTTGAATGTAGTCAGGGTTTTTACCTGCAACGACATCGAAGTATGCTGTTTGTAATTTTTCTGTAATTTCTCCACGAGAACCAGAGCCAATGATACGTGCGTCTACTTCACGTACGGGGGTTACTTCTGCGGCTGTTCCTGTTAAGAAACACTCATCACAAATATATATCTCTTCACGACTAATACGTCGACGTACAACTTCAATGCCCATGTCTGTAGCTAGGTCAATGACGGTTTGTTGGGTGATTGACTCTAGTGTATTGTCAGATGGCGGAGAGATGAGTTTCCCATCTCTTACCATGAAAAAACAAGCACCAGATGCTTCGGCAATGTAGCCTTGATCATCACGTAAAAGTGCTTCATCATACCCTGCTTCAACGGCTTCAAATTTTGCCATTTGGCTATTTAAGTAATTGGCTACAGCTTTTGCTTTACCCATGCTAGAAGTGTTGGGTGTTCTTGTCATAGAAGAAATTTTAAGGCGTATACCTTTTGCTAGACCTTCTTCACCAAGATATGCACCCCATTTCCATGCAGAGATGGAGACTTGAACAGGGCAGTCTTTATGGTAAAGACCCATAACCCCATAGCCTAGGTAAACCAGTGGTCTAAGGTACGCACCATCAAACAGTTCATTTTCTTGCAGCAGTTTCACTTGTGCTGCGTTGAGTTCTTCTACTGTGTAAGGTACATCCATCAGTGTCATTTTTGATGAATTTAAAAGCCTTTGTGTATGCTCATTGAGTTTAAAAATAGCACATCTACCATCTACAGTTTTGTAGGCTTTCGTTCCCTCTATGGCACCATTACCGTAGTGTAAGGTATGGGTGAGTACATGTACTTGTGCTTCGTCCCATGGTGTGAATGTACCATCCATCCAAATATATTTTGCTTTATCCATTGTTTTCTCCGAGGCATAACCTTTGCAAGGCAGCCAAAATTAATGAATTATTTTAGCCAAAAAGTTGTTAATAGATGATTATCCCAAGTTATGTGTAAAAACCATTAATAAATACTGAGTTTTTAAATAATGTCTAATAATCTTTAATTATATGATATGGCTATGATATAATTTAGTTGATTTAAATTAAGGAAATGCCTATGTATCAACTTCAAGATATACCCATATTTTCACAGCTTAATGAAGCACAGCTTTCCGAACTTCAGTCGCAAATGTATATTCATCACTATAACAAAGAGAGTGTTGTTTTTTACGAAGGTGATGAAAGTGAGTATTTGCACATATTACTTGATGGTACAGTAAGGCTTTACAAAACTTCGCCAAAAGGTACGCAAATACATATGCATAATTTTCATGCACCCGAAGTCATAGCACTGTTTGCAGCCTTTGAACATGTGGCTTTCCCCGCAACATGCGAATTTTTGGGTGAAGGTATGGTAGGGCTGATTCCCTTAGATAAAATCTTTGCCTGTATGGAAAACTTAGATTTTTCTGTCTGCCTCATCACAGCCCTTGCTAAACGCATGAAACTACTTGCTGATCTGTTACATAAAGAGACTATTTTTACTTCAGAAGCTAAAATAGCCGATATTTTACTTCACAATGCCTCAGTCTTTGAACGTCTTAAGAATAATGAAATAGCTTCTATACTCAACATGACACCTGAAACACTCTCTAGGATTTTGGGTAAATTGAAAAATAAAAAACTTATTAGTATTACGGAACATGTGGTCACTATACATGATGATAAAGCATTGTCTAAAGTCATGGAAACAAACAGAATATAAATAGTGCATTACCTATTATTAGAGATCCTCTTTACATTGATGAACTGTTTATATTAAGAGAAAAAGACTCCGAATTTATTTTACACAACACCTACACAAATTTTACAAATCCCCCCCCCTTTTTTGATATACATCAATAATTATCTTTAATTATAGTGCTAAAGTTTGGAGTAAACTTATTTTAAAAGGAGGAAAGATGTCATTAAATAGACGTGATTTTTTAAAAAATTCAGCAGCAGTAGCAGCAGCAGGTGCAGTGGGAATAACGGTTCCACAAGAAGCTCAAGCAGCAGCAGCTAAAGCAGAATCTAAGTGGAGATGGGACAAGGCGGCTTGTCGTTTCTGTGGTACTGGTTGTGGGATTATGCTTGCAACTAAAGGTGGACGTATTGTTGCAGTGAAGGGTGATCCTGCAGCACCAGTCAATAGAGGACTTAACTGTATTAAGGGTTACTTTAATGCGAAGATTATGTATGGAGCAGACAGGCTTAAAACGCCACTACTTCGTATGAATGATAAAGGTGAGTTCGATAAAAAAGGTAAGTTTAAAGCAGTAAGCTGGGAACGTGCCTTTGATGAGATGGAACTTAACATTAAAAAAGCACTCAAGGCAAGTGGACCTGAAGGTGTGGGTATATTTGCTTCAGGGCAATACACTGTTATGGAGGGTTACGCAGCTCAGAAAATGATGAAAGCAGGATTTAGATCCAATGCAATCGATCCAAATGCTCGTCACTGTATGGCATCTGCGGTTGTTGGTTTCTACCAAACATTTGGTATAGATGAACCATCTGGATGTTATGATGACATAGAGCTTACAGATACTATTGTATCTTGGGGTTCAAACATGGCAGAGATGCACCCTATTTTATGGTCACGTGTTACAGATAGAAAACTCTCTAATCCAGACAGAGTAAAAGTAGTCAATCTTTCTACCTACAGACACAGAACGTCAGACCTTGCAGATATCGAGATTATTTTCTCTCCAAATACGGACTTGACACTGTGGAACTACATCGCACGTGAGATAGTCATGAGAGATGATGCAGAGAAAATCATAGATTGGGATTTTGTAAAAGAACATATGGTCTTTGCAGCAGGTCCCGTCAATATTGGTTTTGGTATGAGAAGAGAGGGAGAGAAGTCTCTTAAAGAGGGTAAATATACTGATTTAGAGATGGAAATAGTTTCTAAAGAGATGAAAACTGTAGTTTCTGAAAAAGAAGCACCAGCATTGGCACCGTATGGGTACAAAGCAGGGGATGAGATGAAACACACTGCTGGTACATTGAAGCACTGGGAAATTTCATTTGAAGAGTATAAAAAATCTTTAGAGCCTTATACACTAGAGTATACTGCTAAAAACACAAAAGGTGATCCAAACGAGGACATTGAAGTCTATAAGAAAAAACTTCAAGCACTTGCAAACCTTTACATACAGCAACATAGAAAAGTAGTTTCATTCTGGACGATGGGTATGAACCAACATACACGTGGAACATGGGTTAATACATTGGCATACAATGTACACTTTTTACTCAACAAACAAGCAAAACCAGGTAATGGAGCATTCTCATTAACGGGTCAACCTTCTGCTTGTGGTACAGCAAGAGAAGTAGGAACGTTCTGTCACAGACTACCTGCAGATATGATGGTGAAAAACCCTAAACATAGAAAAATTACTGAAAAAGGTTGGCATGTACCAGATGGTACAATTAACCCAGTAGGTAATCAGCACATTATGAAGATTCATAGAGATATAGAAGATGGTGTGGTGAAATTTGCATGGGTGAATGTATGTAACCCTTATCAAGATACAGCTTCTGCTTCTCACTGGATTAAAGCAGCTCGTGAGATGGATAACTTCATTGTAACTTCTGATGGATACCCAGGTATTTCGGCAAAAGTATCTGACCTTGTGTTGCCTTCTGCAATGATGTATGAAAAATGGGGAGCATATGGTAATGCAGAGCGTCGTACACAACACTGGAGACAACAAGTACTTCCAGTAGGTGATGCCATGTCAGATACATGGCAATGGGTAGAGCTTTCTAAAAGATTTACAGTTAAAGATCTTTGGGGTGAGTCAACACTTAGAAATAAAAAAGTACTTCCAGATATCATTAAAGATGCAGAAAAAATGGGCTATGGTCCAGATACTACAATGTATGAGATATTATTTGCCAATGAAAGAGCAAAATCTTACAAAGTAGATACAACTAAATTCCCTCAGCAAGGTTATGATGATAGTGATTCTAGAGGAGATAGTAGAAATGTTTTAGGCTCAGATGGTAAACCATGGAAAGGGTATGGATTTATGATTCATGAGTACCTTTTTGAAGAGTATGCATCATTTGGTAGAGGACATGCACATGACCTTGCTCCATTTGAAGTGTATCACAAAGTAAGAGGACTTAAATGGCCTGTTGTTGATGGTAAAGAGACACAGTGGAGATTTAATGTTAAATATGACCCGTATGCTGCAAAAGCTGCAAAAGAGACTGGTACAAAAGACTTTGCATTCTATGGTGGATTGGCTAAGAAGTTAGCACAAGGTGACCTTAAAGGTATTAAGGACAAAAACAAAAAGTCTCTTAAAAACAAAGCGAAGATTTATGCTAGACCGTACATGGATCCTCCTGAAATGCCAGATGAAGCGTATGACACGTGGTTATGTACAGGACGTGTACTTGAACACTGGCACTCTGGTACGATGACAATGAGAGTACCAGAGTTGTTTAGAGCAGTACCAGAGGCACTTTGTTATATGCACCCTAAAGATGCAAAAGACAAAGGCTTCAAGCAAGGTGGGCTCATTTGGGTTGACTCACGTCGTGGTAAGGTGAAAGCAAGAGTAGAGACTAGAGGACGTAACCGTGTACCTCAAGGGCTTGTGTTTGTACCTTGGTTTGATGAAAAAGTCTTCATTAACAAGGTATGTTTAGATGCGACATGTCCAATGTCTAAACAAACAGACTTTAAAAAATGTGCAGTAAAACTCTATAAGGCGTAAGAAAAATGGCTGAAAATAACCACTCTAAAAACAGAAGAAACTTTATGGCAACAAGTGTACAAAGTGTAGGCTTGGCTGCTCTTGGTGGACTGTTGTGGAGTGGTTATACTGATTCAGTGAAAGCCTCACCTTTAGTACTAAGACCCCCTGGTGCATTGCCTGAGAAAGATTTCTTAGCGGCATGTATCAAGTGTGGGCTTTGTGCCCAAGCCTGTGTCAATAGAGATACCAATGTAGACAAAGAGACAGGTCTTCAAAGACCAGGTACTTTAAAGATGGCAAAAGGTGGGGACTCTTTACTGATAGGAACACCATTCTTTGTGCCAACGGAAGTACCTTGTTATATGTGTGAGGACATTCCTTGTGTACCTGTGTGTCCATCTGGAGCTTTAGATATGCCTAGCCTCTTAAATGAAAAAGAAGAGCTTGACATTAACAAAGCAGCCATGGGTTTAGCAGTTGTTCATAAGGAGTCTTGTATAGCTTTTTGGGGCATACAATGTGACGCTTGTTATAGGGCTTGTCCTCTTTTAGATGTGGCAATTACACTTGAATATCAGAAAAATGATAGAACAGGAAAACATGCATTTTTACTGCCTGTGGTACAAGACCATGCCTGTACTGGATGTGGACTCTGTGAGCAAGCATGTGTGACAGAAGAACCAGCCATATTTGTACTACCTAATGATATAGCAAAAGGTAAAGCAGGTGACCATTATGTCAAAGGTTGGGATGTAAATGACCAAGAACGTGTGGCTGATGCAATAGGAGAGGAAACGACAACCGATCTTTCTAAAAAGAAAGCAGATGACTATCTAAATATGGAAGTTGAGTACTAATGAAAAATATAAAATACTTACTTCTTAGAAGAACGACTCAGATAGGACTCATGTTGCTCTATTTTGGGGCAAATGCTTACGGTTGGAATATTTTATCTGGTACATTTGGAACCTCTTATATATTTGGAACTATTCCTTTGGCTGACCCTTATACAACACTTCAAGTATTGGCAACGGGGTTTGTGTTGGCAACAGATGTTTTACTAGGAGCTGCAATTATTACGATGTTTTACTTTGTGGTAGGTGGTCGTGCATTTTGTTCTTGGGTTTGTCCTATTAATATGGTAACCGACCTTGCCAACTGGCTTAGACGTAAGTTAAACCTAGACAAAGAAGAGGTCAACTATCGTTTCATAAAACGGAGTGCTAGGTATTGGATAATGGTACTAGGACTCATAGTCTCTGCCCTTGTTGGGGTGGCTGCCTTTGAAGTAGTAAGCCCTATAACCATCATGCAAAGAGGCATAGTTTTTGGTTTTGGTATGGGTGGAGCTGTAGTGTTAGGTATTTTCCTTTTTGACCTCTTTGGGGTCAAAAATGGATGGTGTGGACACTTATGTCCTTTAGGTGCTGCCTATTCACTGATAGGAAGTAAAAGTTTGATACGTGTTAAGCATAATGCTGATACCTGTACAGCATGTATGGACTGTAAAGTGGTCTGTCCTGAAAATCAGGTACTGCATATGGTTAGTAAAGAGAGTCTCTTTGTAACAGATGGAGAATGTACAAACTGTGGTAGATGTGTGGATGTGTGCAACGATGATGCATTAGGTTTTAGTATTAGAAATTTTACTAAACAAGATTAAGGAGGAATATGATGAAAAAATTGATAACAACAGTAGCACTTGGTGCGATACTAGCAACTTCATCTGCGTATGCAGCAAGTATTGCTGTATGTGCTGGGTGTCATGGGCAAAATTTTGAACTAGCAGCGATGGGTAAATCAAAAATAGTAAGAGATATGTCTACTAAAGAGATAGTAGATGCGATGAAAGGATACAAAAGAGGTACTTATGGTGACACCATGAAGCATATGATGGTTGAACAAGCAAAAGGTTTAAGTGATGGTGACATAGAAGCCATGGCTCTACTCATTAAAGTTGATGCTGGAACACAAACAGAAAAGGCAACAACATTTGCTGCCGCTGCTGCTGTAGCAGCTTCAGGTGGAACGTATGTTGATCTTAATGAGGGTGCCTCAGATATAACACGTATCAACACAGAAGATTTAAATAGTCAAAAAGATATTTCTGAAGCTTCAATGGGGTTAAGAAAAACAGATCTTTATAGTGAAGATACAACAGAGGGTGATAAAGCTGACTACGACAGACCAGCTCCTGGAACTTCGACTAAGTTTGAAAGAGCATATAAAGATGCACCACCTATGATTCCTCACTCAGTAGAGGGCTTACTGCCTATTACAAAAATGAACAATCAGTGTATTGGTTGTCATATGCCAGAGGTTGCACCATCTGTAGGTTCTACAGCTATACCTGCTACGCACTTTACAAACTATAGACCAGAAACAACGATGAAAGGTGATATGGTTTTAAAAGAGGGGCAAGTACTAGGTTCAATGATATCAAATACATCAGACATTGTAGTTGCAGATGCTCAAACAGGTGATACCTTGTATCAAGGTCGCTTCAACTGTACGCAATGTCATGCACCACAGTCTAAAATGAAGACATCTGTAGCCAATATATTTAGACCAGACTATGGAGATGATAATGACAAAGCACATTCATCATTAGTGGATCATATGAATGATGGTATTGACTATGAAGTGTCTGAAAGTGCACCGTTTATGGAAGGTGAATAAGCGTGGCAAGTAGACGAGATTTTCTAAATGCTTTTAGAAAACCTTTAGACCAAAATAAGGAAAACTCATCCCTAGTGGTGAGACCTCCTTATGGTCAAGATGAATCTGTTTTTCAGAGTGAGTGTGTCATATGTGAGAGTAAGGCATGTGTATCTTCTTGTGATGAACAGATTATTTTTATACAAGAAGATGGCACACCAAGTTTAAATTTTAGTAAAAGTGGTTGTACTTTTTGTGAAGATTGTACAAGTGTTTGTGAAGCCAATGTTTTAAGCTTAGAGAATGTGCATACTTCAGAACAGCTCAATGCTACTTTTCGTATAGGTATTGAAGGTTGTGTGGCACATCACGGTGTCATTTGTTTTTCCTGTAAAGAACCTTGTATAGATGATGCTATACTCTTTAATGGTATGTTTAACCCAGTCATAGATATGGACAAATGTACAGGGTGTGGTTTTTGTTTAGGGAGATGTCCGACACAAGCTATAGACTTTAGCCCAATACCAATAATGGAGAAAATTTCGTGACAATTGAAACGCTACAGAGGACTTACCCAAAGCTTTTTAAGGCATTGCCAGAAGAGATAAGTGCACTACGCTACTTACTTGTGATAGATGAAAACTATAATGATGATGATACAGATGAATTTGATGCCATTGACCCAGAGGATTATAACTATCTTGTTTATATGACAGAGATGTTGCAAGAGGTAATGGGAGAAGAGAAGATGGTGGCTTTTGTCAAAGCGTTAGATGCACGTGAGGAAGTAGAAGAGTTTTACCTTTCAGAGATAGATCTTTACGGTATGCAGACAAAACTTAATGAGGATGAAATCGCTCAAATGATACTTGGTATTGTAGAGGGGTTAATGGTATGAAACAACTCTTTATCCTTATTTTGAGTGTCACATGTCTGTTGGCTTCTTCTGTTGTGACTCCAGTACAGCAGATAGAAGTTAATGGTGTAGCAAAAGACATGATCTTGCGTGACAACACAATTATAGTGGCTACAGATAATGGTGCAGTACAAGTGTATGACTATGAAGCAAAAGTATTTTCTAAAATCATCACACTTCCTAAAGTGAAAGATTTTACAGGAGACTTGGTGTCAGCACGTGTTTTCTCTGTAGATAAACTTGCCTCACGCTATGTACTTTTGAGTGACAGTGGAAAAGGTGGATATGCAAACTTATGGCTACATGAAAACAATGCAAGTACACAAGTACTCACACACACACATAAAATAGCGGCTATAAAAGCAAGGTTTATAAATAAAGAACATGTCTTACTTGGACTTCTTTCAAACGAAGCAGTACTCTTTGATATTAAAAATAAAAAAGAAGTTTTTCGAGTGCAGTTAAGTGAGTCTAAGTTTTCTGATTTTGCTCTCAATGATGATAAATCACAAGCTGTATTTTCATGTGAAAGCGGTGTGCTAAATGTCATAGATACCAAAACAGGCAAGATACTCAAAGAACTTAAAAGTGAGAATGTAGACAATGTCTATAAAGTAGACTTCAAAAAAGACATCGTTTCAGGAGCAGGGCAGGACAGAAGAGGGGCATTGTATGATGTGACTATGGGGACAGGTAGCCATATAGAAGGCTCTTTTCTTATCTACGCTACGGGACTAAGCCCAAGTGCTAAAAAAGTAGCCTTTGCTATGGATGAAAAGAACAATATTTCTATTTATAGACGGTCATCTAAGTCACTCATAACCAAACTTCAAGGGCAGAAGAGTACATTAAATACAATTATTTTTAAAGATGAAAATGTACTCTTCTCTTCTAGTGATGATGAAACGGTCATGATGTGGAGGTTAAAATGATACATAGCACCAGTTTAAATCAGTATAAAAGGAGCGAGTATGGACACAACATTTGATATGTTTATAGAGAGAGAAGTGCCTGGGCATGTAGAAATCATCTCAAGAACTGATCTTGGTGGTGTGATTACTTATGTAAATGAGACCTTTGCAAAGATTAGTGGATATGAAGTGAATGAGCTCGTAGGTAAGCCGCATAACATAGTGAGACATCCCGATATGCCCAAGTCAGTTTTCGCAGATATTTGGAAGACACTTGGACGTGGTGAGAGCTGGCAGGGATACGTGAAGAATAAACGCAAGAACAATGGGTATTACTGGGTTCATGCGAACATCTCTGGTGTCTATAAAAATGGAGAACTTGTCGAGTACAAATCTTTACGTTCTCCGATAGATAGAGAAACAAAAATGAAGATGCAAAATACCTATGATGCATTAAGGAAAAGTGAAGAGCAGAGCTCCAGAGTCATATTATACGTGACAGATAAGCAGTTAAATGAGATTACAAAAGTACTCTGATTTTGTTAAAATTAGATAAGATAAAGAAGGGAAATTAAATGAATGTATCAAGTATAGTAGTGCAAGTACTACCAAAAAATTATGACACGCTACAAGAAGAGTTAGAGGCTAGCGGTATTTGTGATTATCATTTTGGAGATAAAGAAAAAGGAAAAATGATAGTCACCATAGATGGTGCAGGTGTCGAAGAAGAGATTAAAAAACTAGTAGCCATACAACAAACAAAAAATGTACTAGCAGCAGACATGATGCAAACCTACCAAGAAGAGCTTGAAGGTGCCATTAAGGAGCTAGAAGAAGCAGATGTGGTACCAGATATGCTTAACATGGACTCTGTAGACCCACGTGACATTATTTACAATGGTGACTTGAAAAAGAAAGATTTTCAAGGTGGTGTGTAATGGTGGTCATTGAGTCTGTCATTCAAACAAATGCTTTGGGACGCTGGTACATAGAACTTAGTGATACTATGAAGGAAGAGAGTATGGAAATTTGTCTTGACATCAATGAATATGCTCAAAAAGTGGAGATGATGGGAGAGGAATATGGCGGAGAAGTTGAGGTGGCTTGGTCAAGTGGCGATGGTGTCACCGTGACACAAATAAACGAAGTTCGTCAACAAATCATGACATATGAAGCAGAAGTGGAAGCCAAAAATCAAGAAGCAACACACATGCCAGATGGTACACCAAACTTTAGTGTGTAAAACATTTCAAAATAAAACTTGTATATAATTCAAGTTTTATTTCTAATGAAAATTTGCTATAATCAACCCAATAATTTTAGAAATACAAAGGTAATAGTATGTTTGGAATGTTTGGTAAAAAGTCAAATAAAGAAGAAGCAGTTGAAAGTCAAACCGTAGTAGAAGAGAAAGATGAGATTGCTGAAGCAAAGATTTTCTTTGGTTCTTTGGCACAAGAACGTGAAATTCAATCTCAAAGATGCAGTCCTTTTGATGGCAGTGTTGTAAGTGCTGCACCAATATGTGATGCAGAAGATACGCTCAAAGCGTTACAAATTGCAAAAAATGCTACGAGTACAGCAAAAAATACTCCCTTGTCTCAACGTATTTTGTGGCTTGAAGATGTGGCAAAGAAATTGCTAGAACAAAAAGAAAACTTTGCTTTGATGTTAGCAAAAGAGGTAGCAAAACCTATAGCATTTTCTCGTATAGAAGTAGAGCGTTGTGTAGAGACTATACGTTTAACTGCTATGGAGTTAGCAAACTTACATGGTGAGACCATACCTACAGATGTGATGCCATCAGGTAAAAAAACACTTGCGTACTTTAGACGTGAACCTGTGGGTGTTGTGGCGTGCATTACACCTTTTAATTTTCCATTAAACCTTGTAGCACATAAAATAGCCCCTGCTTTGGGTGCTGGAAATACTGTGGTACTTAAACCTACTCCTGAAGCACCTATGACGGCCTATATGTTTGCAAAGCTTTTTGTAGACTCTAAATATGCTACTAAAGATGCATTGAGTGTGGTGTATGGTGATGCTGAAGTAGGTTCTACTTTAGTACAAAGTGACATACCTAGGGTTATCTCTTTTACAGGCTCGGTACCTGTTGGAAACATTATCACCAAACAAGCAGGTATTAAAAAGGTGAGTTTGGAGTTAGGGGGGAATGCAGCAACCTACATAGACACTTCTGCAGACTTAAAAACAGCGGCAAACCGTTGTGCTTTTGGTGCGTTTTATAACTCTGGTCAAGTGTGCATATCGCTCCAACGTATTTATGTCAATGAAGAGGTGTATGATGATTTTGCGAAGTATATGGCAGAAGAGACAAACAAACTAAAAGTAGGTTCTCCCTACGATGAAGATACATTTTTAGGCCCTCTCATAGATGATGAGTCACGTGAACGTGCTAATGGTTGGATAGATTCTGCCATATCAGAGGGGGCTACAGCACTCACTGGTGGCGAACAAGAAGGAAGTATCTTTTTGCCTACAGTCATGACCGATGTCACTGATGATATGAAAATTATTTGTGAAGAGGTATTTGCACCCATCGTGAGTCTTGTGAAAGTGCCAA
Organism: Campylobacterota bacterium; assembly: GCA_034658615.1. Lineage (GTDB taxonomy): Bacteria > Campylobacterota > Campylobacteria > Campylobacterales > Sulfurovaceae > Sulfurovum. The sequence continues at coordinate 16,657 of JAYEFI010000118.1, read as the reverse complement.
ACTATGAAGTAGCCATAGAGAAGATGAATGACTCTCCGTATGGGTTACAATTTTCTATTTTTACCAATGACTTGAAACTTACACAACGGTTTATAGATGACGCCGAATGTGGGGGTGTGGTCATCAATGACATTCCAACACTTCGTTTTGATGTACAGCCTTACGGAGGTTCTAAACTTTCAGGTGTTGGACGTGAAGGACCTAAATGGGCGTTAGAAGAGTTTACAGAAGTTAAGTCAGTTGTGATATGCTAACGCAATTATTTGAAGGAAGATGAACATGGATTATATATTTCAACCCGGTTTTTTAGGTACACGTGCACCACTTTTTATGGACGTGGTTTCAGTTATTGTGGCAGTGTTGCCATTGCTAATATACGGAGCAATAAGCTTGGCTAAAAAAAAGAATTATAGTGGACATGAGATGACACAAAAAGTGTTATTTGTAGTCACTGTGATTGTTGTAGGATTTTTTGAATTTGGTGTACGTATGGAAGGTGGATATAAAAACCTCATGGAGGGGAGTTCTGTATCGCATAACTACTTGTTATATGTGTTAATATTTCATATTATCATCTCTGTAATTACTTTAATTTTGTGGATGGTAACACTGCATTTTGCTAGACGTTATAAGAGACAAAAAACACTTCCTGGACTCTACTCAGATGTACATAAAACCTATGGTCAGCGTACCTTTATTGGTATTATTTTAACCATGTTAACTGGTGGATGGGTTTACGCACTTTTATTTGTATTTTAATGACAAAGACCGTTGCTATATCTGCATGTTTATTAGGAACAAAGTGTCGTTATGATGCTAGTGACAATAAAAATGTAGCGTTGTTAGAAAAACTAAAAGGGCATACACTTATAGCATTTTGTCCAGAAGAGTATGCTTTTGGTAC
>JAYEFI010000118.1:8462-15653 GCA_034658615.1 Campylobacterota bacterium | reverse complement strand
AAGATGCCTACATGTTATATAAAAGAAGGTACACCTAAAACAGACTCTTCTATTGTTGTGCATGCGAAATGTAAGAATGGGAATATACCTATAGATGAAGCAAAAGTAACACTTGATAATACTGTAAAATCTGTAGACTACAAGGGCGTATATTTTAGTGACTTTATTGGGTTTGATAATCTTCAACCATCTACAACGTATAAGGCTGTTTTAGAAGTTGTAGTGGGTGGTAAAACTATTAAGGAGAGTGTGAAGATAAAGACACAAAAAGAAAAGGTTGTGGCTACTCCGACACCTACACCAGTTCCACCTCCAGTTGTGGATACCCCGCCTAGTAATAATCCACCGAAATGGACAAAATATTTTTATGAGTTACATATACGTTCACTAAATATTCCAAGTGATAATACTATCTTAAATTTGAATTCACTATGTTCTTCTAATATCGCCATTCATTATAAAATAGAGTCAGTAACCTTTACGGAGGGAGAACACTTAGTTGGGGATGACGAACCAGTATTAGCTAAAAACTATGATTTATCTAATGAATTAAGTATAGATAAGGGAAAATTAAAATTGAATTCTATGCCTTTAGGTGGCGGTAATGGAACCATTATAATACGTGCCAAAACATCAAGTGGACATAGTGACACAAAGATTAATATTAGTCTAGAATCATTGTATCTTCCATAAAAGGCTGAAAGTGATTTTAATCTTCTTCAGAAATAATTTCTCGACCCTTGGGTCGGGGTTGTTGATTGTAGGTCGGTTTCCCCGATGCCGACATAAATATGTATAAAATAAAAACCTATAAAACAAAATCATATTAGCATACCATCACCTAATGAAATATAAAATATTTTGGTGTGCGAATTGGTGTCGGCATTAGGGGAAACCGACCTACTGTTTCGGACATTTGTATTTTATACATTGATTTTGACGGTGAAGTATGACAATTTGACATTTTTTTGATGTTGTTAGATGATGTTTGTTACAATAGGTGTATGAATTATAGACGGATATTTTTAGAGGGTTACAGTTACTATTTGACACTAGTTACGCAAGGCAGGAAACCTCTGCTAATCGACAATATTGACTTACTTCGAGATGCATTTAGAAGAAGTAAAGAGAGGTATGATTATGACATAGAAGCCATTGTGATTTTACCTGACCATATACACATGATAATAAAACCAAAGATACCCAAAGAGTATTCAAAAATTATTAAACATGTTAAAAGAAGTTTTGTTTACGGACTAGACCAAGAGACAAAAGCTGAAGCAAAAACAGACATAAGTTATGCAAAGTACCACCGAGGTCATGCCGGTATATGGCAAGAGCGTTTTTATGAACATATGATACGTGATGAAAAAGATTGGTTAGAAAAAATGGAATACATTAGAAGTAACCCTGTAAAACATGGATATATAGAAGATATAAATGATTGGGAATACTCATCATTTTACCGTAGGTCGGTTTCCCCGATGCCGACATAAATATGTATAAAACAAAACCATATTAGCTAGAAATGGTAAACATTATTTACCAAAAACCTTACCCCATTAACCTACAATTAGATAAAAAACTATAGAATAATTCATTAAATATAAGGAAATCTCGTTTAATGAAATTATTTATTACAGTATTATTAAGTACACTATTTGTAGTGGCTAACACTTCACAAGAAGACATCACTAAGCAAGCTATTGTCAAAATATATACAACATCTAAAGTGGCAAACTACTTAGAACCTTGGAACTCTTCGGTGCGTTCTAGTACGGGTTCTGGTGCTATTATAGAGGGTGGGTATATTCTTACCAATGCACATGTTGTGGCAAATCAGTCTTTTTTGGAGGTGCAACGGTATGGTCAACGTAAACGCTACATAGCCACTGTGTATGCTGTCTCTCACCAATCTGACTTGGCGTTGTTAAAAGTTGAAGATGAGGCATTTTTTAAAGGTGTAGAAGCACTTACTTTTGGCACTTTACCCAAAGTAGAACAGAAAATTGTGGTCTATGGTTACCCGATGGGTGGTTCTACACTTTCAGCGACTATAGGTGTGGTGTCACGGGTAGAACACCATACTTATGCACATAGTGGAGAGTCTTTTTTGGCTGTGCAAGTTGACGCTGCTGTTAACCCAGGCAACTCAGGTGGCCCAGCACTTTCCCATGGCAAAATAGTAGGTGTCGTGATGCAAGTGATTAAAAAATCACAAAACATAGGCTATTTGGTACCTATAAGCATGGTCAAACACTTTATAGATGACATGAAGGATGGAAAGTATGATGGCTTTGCAGATTTAGGCATAAGTGCACAAAAGCTAGAAAACCCTGCTTTGCGTCGCTACTATAAGTTAGATGAGAATACTTCGGGTAAACTTATTGACAAAGTGCTGTATCACTCTTCTCTTAGTAAAGTTTTACAAGTAGATGACATACTCACAGCAGTAGATGGACATAATGTAGAAAATGATGGTACGGTAGAGTTTCGTAAGCATGAATACACACATTTTCATCATTTTATAGATGCCTACCAGATGGGTGATGTTGTCAAACTAGATATTATACGTGACCAAAAACCTATGCAAATAGAAGCAACATTAAATTATACAGTAGATGACATGTATTTGGTAAAAACAACACGGTATGACCAGATGCCTACCTATGCCATATATGGTGGGTATGTCTTTTCGCCTTTAACACGTAACCTTATTCGTGCTACCAATAGAAACCGTTTAAAGTTAAGCTACCTAGCATCAAGATGGAAAGAAGAAAGCAAAGACGAAGTAGTGGTGCTTCTTAAGGTACTCGCTTCAGACATAAGTAGGGGAGACAACAACTTTGGTATGTGGCCTATTGAAAAAGTAAATGGACAAACATTTAAGAACTTTAAAGAGTTTTACGCACTAGTAGAAGCTACAAGAGAGTCATATATAGTACTTGAAGATAACGATGGTGTTAAGGTGATTATTGACAAAAAAGAGGCAGAAGAGAAGCAACAAAAGATACTTAAAAAGTACAATATAGAGTTCGATAAATCAGAGGATTTACGTTCTTAGTGTCCAGTGATACTAAGAATATTTCTTAAATTGCTCTAGCCACTCTTTATCTTCTTCACTAAGCTTACCTACACGTTCCAAAAGTTTGGCTTTGGTGTTGATGAGGTCTTCTATTTCAAGGTACTCTAAAAGAGCAGGGTTAATGGTAGGTTCTTCTCTTCCATACGCGATGAGTTTTTCTATGTCTGCAAGTAGTTTTTCTTTACTTGGTTTATTTTCAATATTCATTTTGCTATACTATCAAAAATAAATAAAACTATCGGAAGTGGAGACTTTAGTCCCACCTGCACACTTTGTAGCTTCATTTTTGTGAGACTAAAGTCTTCACTTCCGTATATTAAAGGAACTAAAATGTTAGAAGTAGGAACCCAAGCCCCAGACTTTTGTCTGCCAAACCAAGATGATGAAGAGATATGTCTAAGAGACATCAAAGGTAGATGGATAGTCCTTTACTTTTACCCAAAAGACAACACACCAGGATGTACCACACAAGCGTGTGCATTTACCCAAGCTGAGCCAGAGTTTACAGGTATGAATGCCATGATTTTAGGTGTAAGCCCAGACTCAACAGAAAAGCACAGAAAGTTTATAGAAAAAAAAGAGCTAGGCATTACACTGTTAGCCGATGAAGACAAAGTGTTATGTAACCTTTTTGGTATTTGGCAACTTAAAAAGTTTATGGGTAAAGAGTACATGGGTGTTGTACGTTCAACGTTTATCATAAACCCTGAAGGTGAAATAGTGGCTACATGGACAAAAGTAAGAGTCAAAAACCATGTGGATGAGGTGAAGGCTAAGTTGGAAGAATTACAGGCTTAGAAGTTGACAATAGTGTAAAGTTTGCTTAAATATTGTCATAAAGGAATAACATGGAAGTAATTCTTTATTATAGAAGCTAGAAATAATTTTAAAACCATCATAGGCAAAGTATGCGATGACTATGATGAGTTCATCATAAGTACAAAAGATGCTAAAAAATCTGTACTTTTATCTTATGAGTAATATTAAGGGAATCTCATACATTTTACGTTCCTAAACTTATGCTATAATATTTTCAAGAAACTAAATTAAAGGATATACGATGCAAACGATTTACATAGATGTAAAAGACTTGTATGTTCCTAATGTGCTTAAAATGCTTCATGGTATGAAGGATGTGATGATAGATAAGATAAAGGTAGAATCACAAGAAGTAGATGAGAATACTGAAACACTTATGATGATGCAAACCCAATCACTAGAAGAAACTTGGGATAACGATGAAGATAAGGCATGGGATGCACTATAAAAAGGGTGACGTTGTACTGATAAAATTCCCTTTTACAGATTTGAAGCAGAGTAAAAAAAGACCGGTTCTACTTGTACAAGACGCAAATGATTTGGGTGACTTTGTTTGTTTTCAGATTACCTCAAACAGTAGACAAGTGAATACATCAAAAATAGAAGACAACCACATAAAAAGTGGAGAACTAAAACTAAAATCGTACATAAAGTATGATAAGTGTTTTACACTTAATGTTCAAACGATAGATAAAAAATTGGCATCAGTGAACACTACATATATGCACAAAGTAAAAAATTGGTTTTGCGAAGAGATATTTTAGGTATTTACTCCCGATAACAATATAATACCAAATCCAAATAAAATCACACAACCTAAACTATTTATAGTATATGGTTTTACTTGTATTTGGTATAAAATTTACAAAAAACTCCATTTTATAAAATCTTAAAAATATTTCGATATAATTGCGTTTCTTATTCCGTATGGGATATGAAAAATACACATGTAGTTATTCCTTGCACGGTTGTGTGGCTTTACTTTAAAAGCAAACATTGAGGACTACAGCGGATTAAACCTAGTGATGAAGCAAAATGTGCTTTTAACGAAATTTTTATGCAATTTGCGTATTAAAAATTTCATTATGATTATATGTCAAGGAGACAATTATGGTAACAATGAAAGACTTACTCGAATGTGGTGTACACTTCGGACACCAAACAAGAAGATGGAATCCAAAAATGAAGAAATTTATTTTCGGTGCGAGAAAGAACATCTATATTATTGACCTTCAAAAAACACTTAGATATTTCAAATATACTTACAACGTAGTAAGAGATGCAGCAGCTGAAGGACAAACAGTTCTTTTTGTTGGTACAAAGAAACAAGCAAGACAAGCAGTAAAAGAACATGCTGAAAGATGTGGTATGCCTTACGTTGCTACAAGATGGTTAGGTGGAATGTTAACAAACTACCCAACCATGAAAAAATCTATCAGAAAACTTGAAATCATTGAGCAGATGGAAGAGAATGGTCAACTAGATATGTTGACAAAAAAAGAAGCACTTATGCTTTTAAGAAAAAAAGAGAAACTTACTTCATACCTAGAAGGTTTCAGACACATGAAAAAACTTCCAGACATGATGTTTGTTGTTGATGCAGTGAAAGAGCACATTGCCGTTAAAGAAGCAAAACGTATGGGTATGAAAGTAGTTGCTCCACTAGACACAAACTGTGACCCTGATGTGATTGATTACCCAATTCCAGGAAATGATGATGCTATCCGTTCTATCAACCTTTTCTGTAAAGAGATGGCTGAAGCAATCATTGAAGGTAAAGCAGCATACGCAGAAGCAAATGGTGGAAGTGCAGAAGAAGTAGCAGGTTCGGACGAAGTAGCAGCACTTATGGGTGAAGCAGCAGCAGAAGAGACAGCAGCACCAGCTACAGCAGAAGCAGTTGCAGCACTAAGTGCAGCTAAGGCAGCACCTAAAGCAGAAGAGACAAAAGAAGAGACAAAAGCTGAAACAGTAAAAGAAGAAGCACCAAAAGCAAAAGCACCTACAAAAGCAGCATCTACAAATGACAAAGGTGATGATCTTACTAAAATCGTTGGTGTTGGTAAAGTGTACCAAGGTAAACTCAATGACGAAGGTTTCTACACGTTTAATGATGTAGCAAATATGAATGATGCACAGATTCAAGTGATGGAAGAGAAATACTCTTTCAAAGGTGACTTTAAAGACGCAGTAGCATCTGCTAAAGAATTGGCAAAGGCGTAATCATGGCGAACTTCGGACCAAAAGACATTAAAAAACTCAGAGAAATGACTGATGCTGGAATGATGGATTGTAAAAAAGCACTAGCAGCATCTGATGGAGACATGGACAAAGCAGTTGCTTGGTTACGTGACCAAGGTATGGGTGCAGCAGCTAAAAAAGCAAGTAAAGTTGCAGCCGAAGGTGCAATTGGCATTAAAGTTGATGGTAAAAAAGCAGTGATTGTTGAAATTAACTCACAAACTGACTTTGTTGCTCAAAATGATAAGTTTATTGCCCTTATGGATAAAGTAGTAGGTCACGCATATGATAACAGCATTGCTGATGCAGAAGCTATTAACGCTTCTACAATAGATGGTGCACCATTTTCTGAGTACCTTACACAAGAAGTATCAACTATTGGTGAGAAGCTAGTGGTAAGAAGGTCGGGACTTATCTCTGCCGATGAAAATACAGCTGTCAATGCTTACGTACACTCAAACAAACAAAATGGTGTAATCATTGAAGCGAAGTGTGACTCTGCTGCTACAGCAGAAGCAATGACTACTACACTTAAAGAAGTAGCAATGCATGCAGCAGCTATGAGCCCATCTACACTTTCTTACAAAGACTTTGATGCATCATTTGTTGAAGAGGAAACAAAAGGTAGAATTGTTGCTATTGAAAAAGAGAATGAAGAACTTGTAAGACTTGGTAAACCTCTTAAAAATATACCACAGTACATCTCCATGAGTCAACTTACAGATGAAGTAATGGCATCTGTTGAGACTGCACTCAAAGAAGAGCTTGCAAAAGAAGGTAAACCAGAAAAAATTTGGGATAAAATTCTTCCAGGTAAAGTTGCAAGATTTATTTCAGACAATACAACACTTGACCAAGAGCAATGTCTTCTTGACCAAAAGTTCGTAATGGATGACAGTAAAACAGTTGCAGAGTACATAGCTGAAAAAGCTGCTTCAGCAGGTGGAACAGCAGAAATCACTAACTTTGTAAGACTTGAAGTGGGTGAGGGTATTGAGGTAGAGGAAGAAGACTTCGCAGCAGAAGTAGCCGCACAAATGGGCTAA
>JAYEFI010000118.1:0-8362 GCA_034658615.1 Campylobacterota bacterium | reverse complement strand
ACTTTCCCACTTACTTTTTTATGATAAAATACTCCCATTAATTTAAAGGTTCTATCTATGTCTAAAATGCTTTTAGAAGTTACAAATATTACGCACTCCTTTGATACTCTTTTATTCTCTAATGTCGACTTTACGCTCTTTGAGGGTCAGAGTATGGCTATTGTTGGGCGTAGTGGTTCTGGTAAGTCTACACTTATGCATATTGCTTCTACTTTTATAGAGCCTAATGAGGGCTCTGTCAAACTTTTTGGTTCTGAACTGTATGTGCAAAGTGAAGAACAAATAGAACAGTTAAGACGGTATGATTTAGGTATGGTTTTCCAGTCTCATTATCTGTTTAAAGGCATGAGTGTGCTAGAAAACATTAGTGTTGCAACTATGCTTAGTGATGAGACTATAGATGAAGCATTGTTGAAAAAGCTAGAGATAAAAGAGTTGATGCATCAAAAAATATCTGAACTTTCAGGTGGGCAACAACAGCGTGTTTCTATTGCTAGGGTACTCAGTAAAAAACCACGTATTATTTTTGCAGATGAACCTACAGGAAATTTAGACAAGATTACAGCCATGATTGTCATAGATGTACTTATGTCGTATGTGAAAGAAAACAAAGCAGGGCTAGTGCTTGTCACACATGATGAAGAGTTGGCCGCGTTGTGTAACGTAACAGCTAGACTAGATGAGAAAAAATTGTTACTTTCAAATACTTCAGAGGTCCTATAAGAGTAACTACTTAGCTTGTGCTATAAGTACACCTTCAAGAAGTTTATCTATATCTCCATCTAAAATGGCATCAACATTGGAATAAGGAATGTTGCTTCTTGTGTCTTTAACCTGTTGGTAAGGTTGCATGACATAAGAGCGTATTTGATGTCCCCAGCCAATCTCCGATTTTTCTACACCATCTAGTAGAGCTTGTTTCTTCGCCATTTCATATTCGTAAAGACGCGATTTGAGCATCTTCATAGCCGCGGCCTTGTTTTTGTGTTGGCTTCTGTCATTTTGACACTGTACAACGATGTTTGTTTCTATGTGGGTGAGACGTATGGCTGACTCTGTTTTGTTGACATGTTGTCCACCTGCACCACTTGAACGGTAGGTATCAACACGTATATCTTTGTCTTCTATGGTAATGTCTATGTCATCATCAACCTCTGGTGAAACCATCACAGAAGAGAAAGAGGTGTGTCGTTTGGCATTGGAGTCAAAAGGGCTAATACGTACAAGTCTATGTATGCCATTTTCTACCTTGAGATAACCGTAGGCATTTTCACCTTTTATCATAAAAGAGACATCTTTAATACCTGCTTCATCACCTGCTTGGTAGTCAAGGCTTTCTACTTTAAAGCCACGACGTTCAGCCCAACGTAAATACATACGGTAGAGCATGTTTGCCCAGTCTTGACTCTCTGTACCGCCAGCTCCAGGGTGAATGGAGACAATGGCATTGTTACCATCATGCTCACCACTTAGCATCATTTGTACCTCTAGGGCATTGGTATTTTCATTGAGTACATCTGCATCTGCATAGAGCATTTCAAGCGTTTCATCATCTTTTTCTGACTTTGCTAAGTCAAAATACTCTTGTGCTTCTACAACGGAGTCATTTGCATCATTATAGGTTGCAAGTATACGTTCTGTTTTGGTTTTCTCTTGCGATATTTTTCCTGCAAGCTCAGCATCGTTCCAAAAATTTTGGTCTTGTTGCATGACATCTATCTCATCAAGCCTAGCTTGTAAAATATTGGGTTTTACAATATTGCCAATATTTTCCATTTTAATCGTAAGAGATTTGAGAAGTTCACTGTATTCGTACGCATCCATGTGAAAAAGTTCCTTTTTCAAATTAGGAATTAGGAATGAGAAATTAGAAATGCAATAGATTTCTAATAACTTGTTCTTTAATCCATATATTTTTTGGTATTATTTTAGCAAAATATAGCAAAATTGAGGGTTAGAGATGGTTATAGCTAGAACAATAGAAGAACTTCAAGAGGCAAAAAAATCATTGACTGGCAGTATAGGGTTTGTGCCTACTATGGGTGCTTTGCATCAAGGACACCTTTCACTCATTCAAAAAGCACGAGATGAGAATGCACATTTGATTGTCTCTATTTTTGTGAATCCTACACAGTTTTTGGAGGGTGAAGATTTAGATGCTTACCCACGTAAAGATGATGCAGATATAAAAATATGTAAACTTGCAGGCGTAGATGTGCTTTTTATGCCTACCATAGACACTATGTATGAAAAAGATGAACTTTGCATAGGTGCACCGGCAGTGCGTGGCTATGTACTAGAGGGAGAGAAACGTCCAGGACATTTTGATGGTATGTTGCAAGTGGTCATGAAGTTGTTAAATCTAAGTACTGCGACCCATGCCTACTTTGGAAAAAAAGATGCCCAACAACTTGCCCTCATTATGCAGATGGTGAAGAACTATTTTATGGATGTAAACATCGTGCCATGCGACATTGTAAGAGATGAAAAAGGTTTAGCACTTAGCTCACGCAATGTCTACCTTAAAGATGATGAAGTTGAACGTGCATTAGCACTCTCTCAGTCACTTAAAAAAGCAACCAATATGATACTCGCTAAAGAGTTCAATGTAGCTCTCATTAAAAAAGAGATGCTAAGCATTTTAAGCGAAGCAGACAAAGTTGAATACATCGCCATAGTAAACAGAGATTTTCAAGCCATAGAAGAGATAGAAATAGGCAACACCATCATCTTAGTAGCTGCATGGGTAGGCAAGCCAAGATTGATTGATAATTTGTGGATATAGTGAAAAATGTTTTGGAGTGTCTTGGGGTTGATTTTTGATTTTTTGACAATTTATTTTGGCTTGGGTATAATGAGTGCATGAGTAAAAAAGAAAAACTATTAAAAGAAATAGATATATTGAAAGACAAGAGGAAAGACTGGTTTAATGTATTGTTTGCCTTGGCATCTGCTATTATGGTCTTGGTTTATTCTGTATTGTCTGGTGATAAACCTATATATGTATTAATATTGGGTATTTTAGGTTTTACTGGTCTCTCTTTTGTGAGTTTTTATTACAAAAAGATTGAAAATGATATAGAAAATAAATTATCTGAATTAGAAAAGGAAGAATAATGATAGAAATTTTAGCATTGATGTTAGCAGCCGCTACTATAGGACTATTGGTATATTTGTCAAGATACGATTCTCAGTATTAAGGGCTTAACTCATTCTATAGTATCGGTATAAAATATATTGGGATTTGATGTGTGACATTCGTAGGTTTGACCATGTCAAACGCTGTAGGTTATTTTAAAACAAATCTTCAAAAAGCTCATGGGCTTCTTTGTTGTTGGGGTGTATGATTTTAGGGCTTGGCTTGGGTTTAGGCTTTACTTTCACTTTTAATGGTTTCTTTTTTAGGGACTGTGGTTTTGGTGCGGGTTTTACTTTTTTGATGTTAAAAAGCTCTTTGACTGAGGATTTTTGAGTAGCAGGGGCTTGACTAGAGTTTTGTTCTTGCTTTGGTTGGACTTTATTGGCACTTGTTGTGAGTGTAGAGGCAGGTTTCTCTTTTATGCCAAAAAAGGATGCGTCTATGCCTTGTTCAGTTGTTTTATTGGCATCGGGTGTGAGGTGTCCTTGATTGACAAGAATACTTACAATGTTTTTAAACGTAGGTACTGCTGAGAGTGATGCAAAGTATTTGTAGCGTTTCTTGGCACGAATGACTAAAACACCTATGGTATATTTCTTACCCTCTTTGTCATTGGCAAATCCGTAAAAGCTACTGTGGTATTCGCGTACATAGCGACCATTTTTTGCAATATGTGCCGTACCAGTTTTACCTCCTATCTCTAACCCAGAGTATTGAGCTTTGACGCCAGTACCACGTTTGACAACTTCACGCAATATGTTATGGACTTGATTGGCTGTTTTTTTGCTTACAGCCTTTAGGTCTCCTACTTTAGGGTCTAGTCTATATTGGTTGCCTGTATTGTCACCAAGATAAGAGACAATACGAGGTGTCATAGCTACACCATCATTGTTAAATGCTGAGTAGGCTTTTAGAAGTTGTGCAAAAGTGGCTGTCATACCATAGCCGTAAGAGGTGTTGGCTCTGTGCATTTTGTGGTTGAGTAGGTAAACTTTTTTAAGTTTTCCAGGAAGATCTCTAGAAAGGTCTAGTCCAGAAGGTTTGGCTATGCCAAAGTTAATGAAACCTTTTCTAAACTCCTCACCACTGAGTTTCCATGAAATTTGAGAAATCCCTACATTTGAAGAGTGTACAATAATATCTGTGGCATTAAGTGATTCAAACTTATGATCGTCAGTAATGGTACGTCTTTTCCCAATTTTCATTTTGCCATTGTAGGTGTTGAACCAAGTTTGTGGGGTAATGAGTTTGTGGTCAAGTGCAATGGCTAGGGTAATGGGTTTGAGTACAGAACCTGCTTCATGCGGATACTCTGAAAACTTGGGGTTGAGTGCAGAGATGTCTTTTTGAAGAATACGTGCAGGGTCAAAGCGTTCTGTGCTTGCTAAGCTTAAGACCTTTCCCGTCCCGCTCTCCATGACACCTACAAGTATCTCTTGGGCATCTAGTTTCTCTTTCATAGCATCTATCATAAGTTCGACTCTGCGTTGAAGTGCCAAGGGAATATTGAGATGTAGGTTTAAACCATCTACACGTTCCGAGTCAATACTGTTTTTGTCATGTATAACAGCACCAAGTACATCACGTTTGCCTTTAAAATATCCATCTTTCTTTGAGGTAATGTGTTCATTGTAGTTTCTTTCTAAGCCTTTTTTACCTGTAGGTCTAACATAACGCCCCTCTTGTTTTTTACCAATATAGCCCAAAATGGGGCTCATGACATCTTTTAAAGGAAAACGTCTGCTCTCTCCATTTTCAATGATGTCTAGTCCAAAAAGTACATTAATCCCAGCCCTGTTTTTTATGGAACGAAAAACTCCTAGTCTACGCAGCTTTAATGCTAAAGACTTGAGTTGCATAGCAGTACTGGTGTTAATGGAGTCTGATAGTGTGATGTTTCTTTGTCTATATTTTCCAGATTTGTAAGTTAAAGACGCACGTATCTTTTTTTCGGAAATGTTTGCATAGATAGAAAAAAGTTTTATAAATACTTCTCTTTTTTCAGGCTTGATACTTGCACCTCTAATGACAGCTTGGTAGGTTTTTTGTGAGTTTGCAAGTGTGTAGTTATCTGCTGAGATAATAGACCCACGAAAAGAACGGTCATGCAAGGTAGTGTTGTGGCTAGGGATTCTTCTCTCATTGCTAATGGTTTGGATGATGGAGAGTAAAAATATACCCATACCAATAGCTAAAAGCCAAAACAATATTGTAATTTTAGATTTTCTTTGGTTTATAAAATGTTTTGTTGTGTTTGACATTTTTATTCCTATTAAAATCTTGGGCTTGAATGGTTATGTGTTTGGGTGTAATTTTATATTATTTTTGATAAAATACTAATTAATATTATCTAAGAGATGAAAGAGAAATTCAAATGATTGACAAACCACTCCTTTTAAGTGTTATGACACTTTTGACACTTTCTCTTGTTATGAGTTATTCTTTGTCAACCTATACGGTAGTGCATTTAGAATATAATGATTTTCATTTTTTTATACGACAAAGTGTTGCCATACTGCTTGGGTTTATAGTGATGATTATTTTAAGTAAGTTAGAGCCAGATATATGGTTTTCACGTATAGGTTTGTTACTTTTTATTGGATTTTTTCTTGTGATGATTGTTATGCCATTTTTACCAGAGCAACTGGTAAATGAAGCAGGGGGTGCAAAACGTTGGATACGCGTAGGTCCCATCTCTTTAGCCCCTGTGGAGTTTTTTAAAATAGGGTTTATCTTTTTTATTGCATGGAGTTTTACGCGTAAATTATTGGACAGTCAAAAGATGGGATTTTTTGAAGAGTTCCGTATGTATGCACCGTACTTGTTTATGTTTCTTATTGCAGTTGTAATCATTGCAGTGTTTCAAAAAGATTTAGGGCAAGTTGTGGTTTTAGGTGCAACACTGATGGTACTATTTCTTTTTATAGGCTCTTCATTAAGATTCTTTTTTACACTTCTGTCTGGGGTGCTTATGGCTTTTATTGCCCTCATAGTATTTGCACCACACCGTATGGCACGTATTAAGTCTTGGTGGGGAACAGTACAGAACGATATACTCTCGCTATTTCCTTTTGAATCTTTACAAACCTTGCGTGTAGAAGCAGGAAAAGAGCCTTATCAAATATCGAATTCACTCAATGCTATTCACAATGGTGGATACTGGGGTGAAGGTTTAGGTAATGGACAGTTTAAATTGGGTTACCTCTCAGAGGTACATTCAGATTTTGTTTTGGCAGGGATTACAGAAGAGTTAGGACTTTTAGGGCTGATGCTTGTTGTTGGTGTTGTATTATTTATTGTTTTTCGCATTTTTATTATAGCGGCAAAAGTAAAAAAACCAGTCTATTATCTCTTTTCTATAGGAGCAGGGCTATTGATAGCATTTGCGTTTTTGTTAAATGCTTATGGTATCGCAGGTATTACACCTATTAAGGGAATTGCAGTACCATTTTTAAGTTATGGTGGTTCACATATTTTGGCATCGTGTGTGACAATAGGCATGATACTTATGGTTTCAAAAAAAGTGCCTAGAGATGCAGATGGAAGGATAATATAATGAATATACTCATGACAGGTGGTGGGACAGGTGGACATTTAGCCATTATTAAGGCGGTAAAAGAACAGCTTGTAAATGGAGAGTCTCCTAGAGAAGAATTGGTATACGTTGGTTCTACAAAAGGGCAAGATAAAATGTGGTTTGAAAAAGATGAAGATTTTTCACACACATATTTTTTCGAGACACGTGGTGTGGTCAACCAAGGTGCACTAGGTAAAATAAAATCACTGTTTATGATGGCTGGTGCAACATTTAAAGCCATTAGACTTATACGTAAACACAAAGTAAAAGTTGTTTTTTCAGTAGGTGGTTTTTCTGCAGCACCCATGGCATTTGCAGCTAAACTTACACGTACACCTTTGGTCATACATGAGCAAAATGCAGCTTTAGGGTCTTTAAATAAACTCTTGAAACCTTATGCAACACATTTTATCTCTTCGTATTTGGAGGAGAGTCCTATAAAAGCATATCCTATTAAAGATATATTTTTTAAAAATGCCTATGTGCGTATGGAAGTAAAAACCGTTATATTTATGGGTGGGTCACAAGGGGCAAAAGCCATTAATACACTGGCATTAGAGATGGCACCAGAGCTTAAAAAAAGAGGCATTAAGATTGTGCACCAAGCAGGTGAAAAGAATGTGCTTGAGGTAAAAAAATCTTATGAAAACCTAAATATAGAAGCAGAAGTATTTGGTTTTACTACCAAGCTAGCAGAGTATATGCATGAAGCAGATTTTGCCATTGCACGTTCAGGTGCATCAACGTTGTGGGAGTTAAGTGCAACAGCATTGCCCACACTTTTCATACCATACCCCTATGCAGCCTCAGACCATCAGTACTACAATGCACAGTTTTTAGTAGAGAAAAAACTAGCATGGCTCATGAGAGAAGAAGCGTTAGAAAAAAATAAAGTACTTGCTTTGTTGGACGAAGAGCTAAGTGTGGTCAGTAAAGGGCTGATGGACATCGTTGAAGAAGATGGAAGTAAGCAGATAGCAGGATTACTTCAAGGTATTGTTCATCATTAGCTGTGAAACAAGACTCGATGTATTTAACCCATTTTGAACACTCCACCACTTAGGAAACATTGCATCATAATAAGGTTGTGTCACTTTTGTAAAATCTTCTTTATCTTCATGCAAATTGACACACCAGTCAAATGTAATATTTCGTGATTTTAAAGCCTCCATAGAAAGAAGTGTATCATTAATGCAACCTAAACGACTAGGTGTTACCAGTAGGGTTTTGATATTTAGTTTAACAATGAGGTCAATCATGTTAAACGTTTTTGTGATGGGTACATGTAAACCACCAGCACCTTCAACTAGGAGAATGTCACAAAGTTTTGAAAGCTTATGATACTTTTTTAGTATCTCTTCAATCTGAATTATGTTTTTGGTATCAGCACAAAATGGAGCCGCGGGTAAAGGAAAGGTATAGGCTGTAATATCTGAAACTTTTAAAGGTTTAAAGTGCTTGTTAACCTTTTGACAAGCTTCAAGTAGTATAGTGGCATCAGGAGCTGTATGAATGACTCCTGTTTCAATAGGCTTAAAAACGCCAACATTTAAACCGTGAGTGGCAAAAGCTTCGATGAGTTTGAGTGTAACGTAGGTTTTTCCTACATCGGTGTTTGTAGCAGTAATGAAAAGTGTGTTCATTCA
>JAYEFI010000117.1:0-9921 GCA_034658615.1 Campylobacterota bacterium | reverse complement strand
GAACCAAAGAATCACTAGAAAAACAGCTTGTCATCATAGACGACCTACTTGGTAGGTTTAACAACATACGCATAGATGATAAATCTGTTACATTTAACACAGACCTACAAGAAGCCATAGAGCTTGGACACATGATAGAATCTTCCAAAATAATGGTTTACGGTGCAATTAATCGTGAAGAGAGTCGTGGTGGTCACTATCGTGAAGATTTTACTAGCAGGGATGATGAGAAATTCCTTAAACACACTTATGCATACATGGATAATGACTTCAATATCACACATGAATGGGGTGAAGTAGTACTTGAAAAATTTGAACCTAAAGAAAGAACTTATTAAGGAGGTTATGATGAGTGTAGTAAAAGATACTAGAAAAGTCACCATAAAAGCATGGAGATTTAACGCAGAAACTGATTACCTTCCATATACAAAAGAATATACAATGGAAGTAGGAAAAGATGAACTTATTCTTGACCTTATGAACCGTATCAAATGGGAACATGATGGAAGCTTCTCTTACAGACGTTCGTGTAGACATGGTATTTGTGGAGCTTGTGCCATTAAAGTAAATGGAAAAGCAGTCCTTGCCTGTAAGCAAAATGCTATCGAGTTACTAGATATGTTTGACAATGATATTACACTAGAACCTAGTAGTAAAAAACGTGCTGTTAAAGATATGATCATCGACAAAGGTGACTTTTGGGAAAAACACGCAGCAATTAAGCCTTATGTTGTAGCCGATGTAGAGCCAAATCCTACAGCTGAGACAAAACAAAGCATAGCAGAGTTTGACAACTTCTTAGACTCTGACCTTTGTATACAGTGTGGTGCCTGTCACTACTCATGTCCGGCACTTGAAGTAAATGACGCATTCCTTGGACCTGCCGCACTGAATGCAGCCTACAGATTTACTGTAGATGCAAGAGATGAAGTTGGAGATGAGCGACTTACTATTACCGCTGAAGGTGGTTCTGGTGTTTGGGACTGTGTTAAATGTTTTGAATGTGCAGAAGCCTGTCCAAAAGAAATAAACCCTATTGAGAAGATCGGTAAACTTCATAACTTACAATTTGTACGGGGTGTGGCTGAGTCAAATGTAGCTACCCGTCACGCAGAAGGTTTCTTAAGAGGCATGAAGAAAACAGGTTACCTTGATGAAGCAGATATTGTTACCTATTCTGAGGGTTATTTAGGTATGACTAAACATTTAGGAACAGCTATGAAGATGATGAAATCAGGTAAAATTCACTGGCATTCAGGGATTCCTTTCATTAACTCTATTCCTAAAATTAAAAATCTTGATGAAGTTCAAAAACTTATTGAAATTTCACAAACCAATAAGCTGTAAGGAGAACAGATGAGCGAACAATTACACTATGCATTATTTACAGGATGTACGGCTAAGCAGTCTACACCTGAGCTACTTTCATCTACGCTTGCAGTAGCAGATAAATTAGGTATCAAGATCACTATACTTGAAGAGGCTTCTTGTTGTGGAGCATCTCACCTACAAGACTTTGATGAATTTTTAGCACACGTACTAAACGCACGTAACATTTGTTATGCAGAAAAGCTAGGACTTACGATGATTACCATCTGTAATACCTGTCAACTTAACTCGGCTATGACAAAACATGCCCTAGACAAAGACCCTGAGCTTAAAGCCAGAGTGAACGAAAAACTAGCAGAAGTAGGACTGGAGTACAAAGGTACATCTGAAATAAAACACTTCCTCTATACCCTTATAGACGAGTATGGTTTAGATAATGTAAAAGATAAAGTAAAAACACCACTCTCGCATTTGAATATAGCACCATTTTATGGTTGTCATAATATAAGACCATCTGAGTTGCATGAAGAAGCAAATGGACATGAAAATCCATACAACCCTACTTCACTAGATAACCTCATAGCTGCACTTGAGGGTAACCCCGTTGAGTATGAAAGTAAAAATAAATGTTGTGGTTTCCACGTTGAGCTACAAGCCAATCATACCTCTGAAGTACTGGCAGGAAATGCACTACTAGATGCTGTAGATAACAACGCAGACCTCATGGTAACACCATGTCCACTTTGTCACCTCAAAATGGACACATACCAAGACAGCATCGGAAAAGTGATGGGACGTGATGTAGAACTTCCCGTACTACACATGCCACAAATGGTAGCCCTTGCTCTTGGATGTACAGAAAAAGAGATAGGTCTTAATTTCCACGTACAAAAAGCAAAACACCTTTATACGGAAGCTTCGTAAACACTCTTCACCCTCATTCCTATCGTCTTGATGGGAATGTATAAATATTAAACTGGGATAAAAATTAGAAATAATTTCTTATATATTATTACAACCTATTTTTTTTCTTAGGTTCACTATCAGGTGCATTATAATGTTAAAGATGAGATTTTAAATTTTCTAAAATTGTGGAGTAGAGAGTAGTACTCTCTACTTGTATTTATGTATCTTTTTGATTTACCATTTTTCTACGGAGGTATGCGATTTTCTCCTGTAAAGGGATTTCTTTAGGACAATGGTCTTCACATCCCATGAGACTCATACATCCAAAGATACCATCGTCATCACCGATAAGTTCATAAAAATCAGAATCTCTTCTTTCATCATATGGATCTATAGAGAAGCGTACTACCCTGTTGAGCCCGACAGCTCCTACAAAGTTTGGTCTCATAATCTTAGTAGCACATGATGCCACACAAATACCACACTCTATACATCTATCAAGTTCAAATGTATCGTACGCTACATCTGGATCGATGCGTTTTTCAACTTTCCCTATATCTGTACTTTCACTGGTATGTATCCAGCTTCCTACACGTTTACTCATACCGTTCATCCATTTACCTGTATTGACCGATAAATCTTTGATAAGTTCAAAAGCAGGCATAGGCATCAAAGTGATAACAGCATCTTTAAAATCTTTCGTCTGTGTTTTACAGGCCAACTGTGGTTTTCCGTTAACCAACATCCCGCAACTTCCACAAATACCCGCACGACAAACAAAGTCAAATGCAAGATCATGATCAAGTTTTTCCCTAATTGCAGAAAGAGCTAAAAAAAGTGACATACTTGGTCGTTCTTTAACTGTATAGTCCACCATTTTAGGTTTTGAATTTGAATCATGTGGGCTAAACTTTAATATACGTATAGTTAAATCTCTATCTTTATCTTTCATATCCTATCTCCTACTCTATAGTTTATCGCCTTATATTCTCTTCTAAGTACATACGGCATAATCGCATCTTGTATCTCAATACGGTTTTTTCCTTCTTTAGTCATTTTTTCACGAATATTATCTACAATATTTTGTCTCTTGGCTGAGTCAGGATGTTCAATTATATTGCCTTTTTCTCCATACCCTCTAAATCCTGGAGGCATTTCCATAGTATTGATATCAAGAGGCTCATACTTAATCTCAGGTCGAACATCTTTTTCATCTTTCCAGTAAGCCAATGTTCTTTTCAGCCACTGTTCATCATTTCTCTTAAGATAATCTTCTCTATAGTGTGCACCACGACTCTCTGTTCTGTCTCTAGCACCCACTGCAACACACATAGCCAACTTAAGCATTTTAGGTACTCGATAAGCTTCAGTCAGTTCATCATTATGGATTTTATTTTTAGCTTTTACAGTGATACGATTTACTTTTTCCATAAGCTCTTCAAGTAGCACTACTGCATCATCAAGCTCAACACCATTTCTAAAAACACCTACTTTCGTATCCATAATCTCCTGCATTCTAGCTTTGATTTTAAAGATATCTTCAGGACCATCAAGTGTGAGGAGACGATCAAGCTCAAGATCTTGTTTCAAAATAGCATCTTGGACATAATTTGTAGAGATAGCAATATCAGACTCTCTACAATAATCAGCAAAGTAGTTCCCAACAATCATACCCGACACTACAGCCTCACTTACTGAGTTTCCACCAAGCCTGTTAAAGCCATGCAAATCCCAACATGCTGCTTCACCGGCACTAAAGAGTCCTTTGAGTTGAGTGTGTCCTTTTCTGTCTGTACGTATTCCCCCCATAGAGTAATGTTGTGCAGGATGCACTGGAAGCCACCCCTTTTTCCCTTCATCCGCAGGGTCTATACCATTAAAGGTAATAGCAATATCTTGAACATCTCTAAGGTTTTTCTCTATATGTTCACGACCGAGTATAGAGATATCAAGCCAAACATAGGATGATCCACCTTCTTCAACACCTTTACCGTTTCTGATGTGTTCCATCATTCTTCTGGAGACCACGTCTCTTGATGCAAGCTCTTTCTTTTCTGGCTCATAGTCAGGCATGAAACGGTGACCATCTTTATCACGAAGTACCCCACCATCTCCTCTACAGCCTTCAGTTAAAAGTATACATGAAGGTACGATTGGTGTAGGATGAAACTGTACAGCTTCCATATTTCCTAACGGTACTTTTCCTGTTTCAAGTGCCATTGCCTGTCCGATACCTTCACAGATAACAGCATTTGTAGTAGTTCTATAAAGCCTTCCATATCCACCCGTTGCTATCATTGTACCTTTAGCTACATAGGCACTAAGTTCACCTGTTACAAGGTCACGCACAACTGCACCGTAACATCTATCATCTTTATGTATTAAAGAAATAGCTTCTTTTCTGTCTTCAATATTTACATCTCTTTTTATAGCTTCATTGGCAACACTAAAGAGCATGCTATGCCCTGTAGCATCTGAAGAATAACAGGTTCTCCACTTCTTTGTACCTCCAAAGTCACGAGAATGTATCAGACCATGCACATCAGAATTTTCTGTAATTTTGACTTTTTCTTCGTTAATAATTGCTGTTCTTGTACCCTCTTTGATTCTTGTCCAAGGTGTTCCCCATGAAGCTAATTCACGTACTGCCTTGGGTGCTGTGGTAACAAACATTCTTGCCACTTCCTGATCACAACCCCAATCACTTCCCTTCACAGTATCTGAAAAATGTAAGTCTTCATTGTCACCTTGACTCATCTTAGAATTACCAAGACTTGCCTGCATACCACCTTGTGCTGCTGCTGAATGTGACCTTTTGACTGGAACCATACTAAGAACGGTTACATTTAAATCTTTTTGGCTAGCAGCAACTGCTGACCTAAGCCCTGCCAAACCTCCTCCTATAATTAATGCATCACAATAATATATTTTCATGAACTTACTCCTGTATTGACCATTAAAATAGAGCTTATGTGTGTCGTTATTTGTGGGTTTTTAGCTTTATTTTCAAGACCTATCTTGATAAATGCAAGTAAACTTAAAATCCCCAGTGTAAGCATAAATACCGTCAATACATGCTTATATAGTTTAAGCTTCTTTCTTCCCTCTTTTGGACTTTTACCAACAAACCAACCCCATTTAAGCGCTAAACGGTAAAGTCCGATCGCTCCATGAAACTCTACAGCAAGTAAAAGCAGTAAATATAGTGGTGCCATCCACTCTTGGACTATCCTGTTAGCTGAAATATCTGCTGTTATCTCAGGGTTTGTCATAATGATATAGAGATGTATAGACCCTAAAAAAAACATCGTAAACCCTGTAAATACTTGTATAAACCACATCTTTGTATCAGGATGCTTCATTAAATTTGCATGCGTTAGAGATACTTTATATTGTTTGTAGTTCCCAGGAAATTTTCGAAGTGCTACACCCGCATGAGCGATAAATATAACAAATATTAGACCTGCTCCAATAGAGACAATAATAGGATTATCTCCAAATATAAACGATAACTCAAAAAACTTAGCAATAGAGTTCATAAACTCTTTACTAATCAATATCGATGAAACAAATATCATATGCCCTATCATAAATATCGCTAAAATTGCACCTGTAACACTCTGTATATAATCAAGCTTGGCAGGTAACCTACTTTTTCGACCATCTGGATGTACACCAGTTAAACTCTCAATTGCATCTAACAAAGCAAACCCCTTAAATAAGAATATGAAGCATTGTATT
Organism: Campylobacterota bacterium; assembly: GCA_034658615.1. Taxonomy (GTDB): domain Bacteria; phylum Campylobacterota; class Campylobacteria; order Campylobacterales; family Sulfurovaceae; genus Sulfurovum. The sequence goes on along the minus strand of JAYEFI010000117.1, from coordinate 3,945 downwards.
ACTTGTAAACAAATCTACAGTCTTCTATATTTATAATAAAATAATATAATGTAAATATAGTGAAATAAAATAATATTTTTAAATTTTTTAAATAAAAAAATAAATATTATTAAATAAATTTTTATGAAGGACATTGAGCAGAGAAAAAATTATGCTGAGGGGAAAGATAAAGTAAAATATGCGCCATTATCATCATTTTGAGCACATATACTTCCTTTCATCTTTTGTTCCATTATGAGATGAGATATATATAACCCCATACCTGTCCCGCCAGTTTTATGTTTGGTACTCACATAGGGTTTAAATATATCAGATAATATATTAGGGTCTATTCCCCCACCATTATCAGAGAAACAAAGTAAAATTTTATCTTCTTCTTTCTTTAAGGAGATAACAATATCTCGATCATAATCAGAAGTCTCAGAGAGAGCATCTTTAGCATTGATAAGCAGATTAAGTATTACTTGTGCAAACTCACTGGCAGATGCTTTTGCAAAGAACTCTTCGGGATTTCCATCTATATTGACATCGATATGATGATAATCAAGCCCTGCTGAGACAATACTTATCGCTTGCAGCAGTACCACGACAACATCAAAACGCTCAATATTCTCGTTTGGTGTAAAAAACAGTCTGAAATCATCAATAGTCTGTGACATATATTTAATCGTTTCATTACCATTGATGATTTTATCTTTAAGATACGTTTCATTAAGTTCATTAAAGGCATGTGCTGATTCTAAATTCATAAAAATTCCACCCAGTTGTGCCAAGGGTTGACGCCATTGATGGGCAATATGTCCTATCATCTCACCCATAGAAGCAAGTCTTGACTGTTGCATCATCAAGTACTCTTGATCTTGACGTAGTTGAATCTCTTCTCTAATCTCATCTTGAAGTTGCTGTTTCATCATCTCATGTTCTGTCACATCTTTAGCAATGAGTTTGATATAGCGACTGTTTATATTTATAGACAATGTCCCAGAAAATTCAAAATTACGTCCATCCAATACTGTAGAAAAATATTCTATATGTCCATTCTTTTTCAATACCTCATATAAATCTTTCCAACTATCCCCAAATAAAATCTCAGGCGACTCTTCCAATAATGCATCACCAAAATACTCTTTTGCCTTATGGTTAATCCAATGAATAATTTGATGATTTACATCATCATAGATCTCAATAATTGGTTCAGGAAGTAGATCCATAATTTCCTGTGCATGACGTAGTTTTATCTCTAGCATTCGTGCTACATTTCCCTTAACATGTTTAAAAATATCTCTATTTGTTAACAGTGCACACATATTTCCATTTGATTCACATACTAGAACTCTTCTTATATCAGTATTACGCATAAGAACAATAACCTCTGTAATGGCATCTTCCATATTTACAGACAATACTGGGAAAGACATTAATGTTTCTACCGCCTGAGCCAGCTCTATCCCATGATACCCTGCTGTAAGAATGTCTTTTTCTGTAACAATCCCCACCACTTTAGAAGATGCATCGGTTACGATAACAGATCCTACTTTAGAGTGACGCATCTGTACCAATACATCATATAGGTTTGTGCCCATGACTACGGAAATTACACGGCTATCCGGTACCAATAGGTCTGCCACTTTTAGATCTATCTTGTACAAATCTTTGTCGATAAAACAGAGTAAATCCTCTTGAAGAACCATACCGCGATACTTACCATCATTATCTACGAGTACTAAACGACGAATATTGTTCGAAATGATAAGATCAAATGCAGATTCCACTGGACGGTTTTCATGTACCGTAATGACAGGACTACTGGCGATAGATTTAGCAGGTTGTGTTAAGTCAGTATTTTCTTCAAATAATTTAAGTAATAATCCTTCTGTTAGAATGGCAACAGGATAACCATTGTCAAGCAAAACCACGGAACCATCTCTGTTGCCTAACATCGTTGCCATTGCATCAACAATGGTTGCATTGACATCAATGGAAAATTTTTTTTTATGTGCAATTGAATTTAAATCACTCATAAAGTCGGTAACCTATAGCACTTATATTTTTGATAATCAAAGGATGACTTTTTTTACGTAAGTTACGTATCTGTGCACGTACGGCGTCTTTACTCATCATACTATCTGGCCAAATCTCATATTGTAGTGCTTCATAAGAGAGTGTGTGGTGTGCATTCACAATAAAAAACTCCAATAACTGCATCTCTTTGCGTCGCAATATAACCACTTCTTCCTCTTTAAGCAACGCCTTACGTTGAGGGTCATAACTAAATCCTTCTCCCAAATCAACATTTTGAAAGACTTGATTGCTTTCTACATATTCATCAGCACCCTTTCCTAAAGCTTCCATCAATTCCATACTTGTGACGGGTTTTACAAGATAACGTGTCAACTCCAACTCTACTGCGGTCAGTAGAAATGCATTATCTGTATAGGCTGTGGTGATAATAATACGTGTATTATGGTTAGATTTACGTAGTTCTCTGGCAAACTCTATACCATTTTTTCCGGGAAGATTGATATCTAGTAAAATAATATCCGGTTTTATTTGTTCAAAAAGTAACAACCCCTCTTCAGCACTTTGTGCTAAATATAAATTCGATGTATACCGTTCAAGAAATTCACCAAGACATTGTTGTATATCTAAATCATCTTCAATGTATAATAAAGTAAGGTTTTTCATTTTCGAAGCGAAAAGATAATGATCCATTTAAAAACCTTTTTGATTAGTATAACGCATACACGCTTTTTAAAAAATTAGACTATATCAGGACGAAAGATTGAAATAACTTTTCATTAGATCACAAGTAGCCTTTTATATATAATATCCTTATTCTCTATCAAAAAGAGAGACTTGCTTTGTTAAGAACTCATCTATCTCAGTAACAACAACCTCACTGTCTTTCTCGCCATCAATGATAGTAAGTAAATCATTTTTCTTATAATACGCTTCAATTTCTTCTAACAAGTCATTGTAAATATCCATTTTATGTTCAAAAACAGATATCTCCTCTTGATTGGCATTATTAGATAATCGTCGTTTTCGTGCTGTTTCTGGACTCACTTTAATTTCAATTACTGCAACTAATTGAATATTGTCATCCATATGTATAGCATCACCTAATGTTTTCATTTGATTTAATCCACGTGGTAACCCATCTATAAGAACAATATCTTTAGATCCATTTTTGATAAGATCAATTACTTCATGCATAATAAGGTCACTAGGTACTAAATCACCATCAAGAACATACTTATTCATAAGTTTTCCGATAGCCGAATTTTCTGCTATCCTTTCTTTAATGATATTCGTTACAGAATAGGTATCGATATCATCTTTATGTTTTTCAGTAAGTAACTTACACTCCGTTGATTTTCCCGCACCTGGAGGTCCTATAATCAATATTAATTTTTTTGGCATTTTATCTCCTTAAATATGTAAACTTAGCTAACGCATGTATAAATTGTACATACAGAAAATGTAAGAGTTGTGAAATTAATTAAAATAATATAAAAGATTTAGAATTTTTTATATAAATTAGTAAATTTTTAAGAATTATTGTCCAGTTTCATCACGATATAGTCCATTAATCTTTATATAGATATGACTATGTGGAGATATTTCAAAAATATATTAACTAAGGGTCTAGGCAACTTTAATGATACGAAAGGTATCGTAAAGTATGGCTACAGCAAGAAAAAATAGGTATGCAAAAGGTACGCACATTTCAGAGTGTAGATTTAGAGGTTCCTTTATCACTTTCATCAACAATATCTTCAATGGCTTGTGAATCATGCACCGATGCAGAGGTCACTGTATATTTGGTAATCATCTTTGTTTTTTGGTCAGCATTGACATGGTCTTTATATCCATACTCTGTTTGATTATTCTTCTTTGTCCATTTTGCATCACAGTCTTTTTGTGCTTTTTTATGGGCATTGT
>JAYEFI010000116.1:0-9963 GCA_034658615.1 Campylobacterota bacterium | reverse complement strand
GAACTCAATATAGCCAATGCTCAAATAGAAGCGTTGGAGTTAACCACACATGTTGTTTCACCAGAAAATATACTTAGTGACATTATTACATTTAAAAATCCAAGTGAAAATGAAATCAACCAAAGAGCACTGAAACGTATTTACATGAAAAAACGAAAACTGCTCTATTTTAAAGAACGTCTGAAAAATAATTATTCATTTTTATGTCAAGAGTGTGGAGAAGAGATTACTTTAGAGCGACTTCTAGTCATGCCTAAGGCAGGATTTTGTAGCCACTGTGCACAATAATTGCTTGCTTAAGTAATGTGTGGTGCGGCTTGTGCGTCCCATTTAGAAACATGTCCCGTGTACCACTTTTTAAAGTCTTTTTCCAAAAAACCTTGTACCTCTTTTGGTCCTTTAAGTACTTCCCATCTTTTGTGAAACTTTTCTAGTTTTTTTCTCATAATATCATGGTCACTTTTATGCATTTGCATATCTGCATACCCACTCTGCTCCATCATATCTTCTTCTGTTTTAAAGTGAGACTCTACTTCTGCTAAAAGCGTCTTAAAAAGTGCATCAATTTTTTCTATCTCTTTAGATTTAACCGCACTATAAAAATCATTGATAACTGTTAGTTCATCTTCATGTAACATATTCATCATAGCATTGGGTACTTGCTGTATATCTTGTTCTTGAATTAGCATTTTTTCTCCATCCAGTAAGGTTTTTAAAAAACATTATAGCTATAAAAGTTTATACTAGGCTATCAAGCTATAATGGCAATATACATCGAGGAGTCATATTTTGATTACACAAGAGCAAATACCCATGCTGGCTATACCTAGCATGAATGATACACACCTAGAAGAGTCGCTTATTATCAAAAAGATTAGCACTGCTGTAGACACAAGTGATTTAGAAGCCATTTTTATACTACTAAATGAACTGCTTGTCCATACACGTCTACACTATCTTAGTGAAGAAGAGTCAATGAAAGAGACTGAGTATCCTGACTTGGAAGCACATAAGAAAGAGCATGATAGACATTTAAATGAAATTCAGTCTGTTATAGCCTATTTTGAAAAACATCAAGAACCTAGAGCCGTCTATGCTTACATAGAAGGTAATTTAACCGCATGGACACACCATCATGCCGATACAATGGATAGAACACTTGCGTTATTTTTAAAAGAAAACGATTAGAAAGAAGTATTACTACACTTCTTCTATGAAGCACTCTAAAGAGAAGCCTTCTTTTTTAGCCAGCTCTTCTACTATCTCAGCTTTACTTTGGGCTATCTCATACATATAGCCACCACAAAGCCCTTCACCAGTTGTCAAAATCTCATCTGTGATGACTTTGGCATCATCTGTACTCATATGAAAAACATCTGTAAGTACACGCATACAAAAGTCCCAAGAAATATACTTATCATAAATGATAGATACAAAATACATCTTTGGCTGATTTATTTGCATTAGCTTTATGTTAAAACGTGGTTTTATTGTTACGGGCATATCACACCTACATCATTTGAATTGATTATATTATACACAAAAAACCTTTATTGAAATTTTGTTATAATTCTATTTTAAAATAATTGTCTTTTGGTTTTATTATAGTTGTAACCTTAAGTATTTGTATAGCAAAGGATACACAATAGCACTTCAAAGCAATATAAACAGGGAAAACCTTAGAGATTTAATGACTTTATTTTATGAAAAGGCATTACAAGATCCTGTACTCTCCCCCTACTTTGTACTTGAACTTGGAGATGATTTGACAGATGATGAGTGGATACATCATATAGAACTTTTAGCAGACTTTTGGCTTGCTAAACTTTTAGGTGAAAATACTTATGGGGGTAATTTTGTAGGTGCACATGTCAATGTACCCTACATCAATAGAGAAAGTTTTGTGCGATGGCTAGAACTTTTTTCCACGACACTTGATGAAGTATATATCTCAGATGTAGCCAAAAAGTTTAAAACATTGGGTGAAAATATGTCTGAACAATTTATGGGTGAAATAAATATTTAAAGGAACATGATGCCAAGAAATATCATAGAGGGTAATAAAAAATGGAATATACTTTTTATAGAAGAGGAAAACTCACAGTTTAAACTAGATACAGCGACATTAAATAGATTATTTAATGTCGCTGACGTAGCTAAAGGAAAAGCAAGTACATTAAAGTTTTTTAATGCCAATATCTATGATATGATTATTTGTGATTTAAGTGTAGAGCCTAGAGGTGCTGGTTTTTTAAAACAACTTAAAGACCAAAAAGCTGACCAAACCATATTTGCTTTGGTCTCACCTAAAGACACAGACAAGCTTTATGGCATTGCAGACTTAGGCATCAACGCATTTGAACTCACCCCAGACCAACTCACACAAGCCCTTGAGACCATAGCTGAGTTTGACCCTCATGAGGGGCAGTAACAGTTACACAACTTTTACTTATACTTTAAGAGATTGTGGGGCTGAAGTCTCCACTTCTGAGTGTAAAGTGCGTAAACTCATCCCAAATTATCTAAGATTTCGCTAAAATAACTCTAATATTTCCCAAAGGTTTTTCTATAAAAGGTTTTTCTATGACATTTACAACAACTCTACAAAAAGATGCTATCAAAATCATGCTCCTTGGTTCTGGCGAGCTAGGCAAAGAAGTGGCTATAGAAGCTCAACGTCTTGGTGTGGAGGTTGTAGCTGTAGATAAGTATGAAAATGCACCTGCTCACCTAGTAGCTAACCGTTCTTACGTTATAGACATGAAAGATGAAACAGCTGTACTTGAACTTATAGAAAAAGAGAAGCCCACCTATGTACTTCCTGAGGTTGAAGCCATCTCTATTTCTGCCCTATTTGAAGCTGAAAAAAAAGGGTTTCACATCATTCCTAATGCTGAAGCAGTGAACAAAACAATGAACCGAAAAAACATTCGTGTTTTTGCAGCAGAAGAGTTGGGACTAAAAACATCTAACTATGAGTTTGTCACTACATTAGAAGGGCTTAAGGCTGCTGCTAGTCGCATACAATACCCTTGTGTCATTAAGCCAGTCATGTCTAGTTCTGGACATGGACAAAGCATTGCTAAAACTGCCAATGACATAGAAAAGTCATGGGAGATAGCAAAAGAGGCTAGAGGTGATGCGAGTGAACTCATTGTAGAGGCATTTGTACCCTTTGACTATGAGATAACCTTGCTCACAGTACGCAATGAAACAGGTACCGTGTTTTGTGATGCCATAGGGCATGTGCAAAAAGATGGTGACTTCATCTTGTCATGGCAACCGATGCAAATGAGTGACACTGCACTTCAAAAAGCAAAAGAGATTGCCAAAACAGTGACAGATGGACTTGGTGGTCGTGGTATATTTGGTGTAGAGTTCTTTGTAAAAAATGAAGAGGTCTATTTCTCAGAGCTTAGCCCTCGCCCACATGATACAGGCATGGTGACACTCATTACACAAAGTCAAAGCCAATTTGCACTTCATGTAAGAGCAGTGCTTGGTTTACCCCTAGACTACAGCACTTACGGAAGCGGTGCTTGTGGTGCATACAAAGCAACTAATGAAAGTCTCAACCCGACACTTGAAGTACCAGATGATGCTTTTACTGCAAACTCTTTTGTGCGTGTCTTTGGAAAACCAGAGTCGCATGTAGGTCGTCGTATGGCAGTGAGCCTTGTGCTTGATGAAGTAGAAACCGCAAAACAAAGAGCTACACAGATAGTCGCTCAAATCACAGATAAGTAAGGCAATAATCATGGCATTTTTTTCTAGAGTTTTTTTACCTTTTTTACTTTTAGCATACATTGCAACAGAAACCTACATGAAGCTTCAACACACTTCACTTTGTGGAGAAGTGGGGTGTAAACTTGCAGGTGAGCTACTAAACTTTGACAGTATTTACCTCAACTATTTTGGTATGGCTGGTGTGCTTATACTCATCATATTGGGACTTTTTTCTTTAAAAAATGCGTTTAGCAAAACGCTCTTTTTTACTGTTTTATATGCAGCCATTGCTTTTGAAGCAACGATACTTATGTACCAATTTATAGCCAACCCTGAACCATGTATTTTCTGTTTGGGTATTTTCTCTTCCTTGTTGGTCATTGCACTTGTGTCGGGTCCCAAAAAGTTTCTATTGCCTTTAGCTATAGTACTTTCCATAGCTGTGGCGTTGAGTACCCTAGCCATAAACAAAAACCAATCTTATGTCATTGAAAATGGCACCTATCTCATACAGTCTGAAACGTGTTCGCACTGTAAAAAAGTTAAAAGCTATTTTGCAGACCATAACATAGACTACAAAACAATCTCGGCTAAAGAGGTCAATGCTCGTAGTTTTTTAAAGTTTATAAACATTCAAACCATTCCCGTACTGGTACTCAAAACGGCTCATGACATCAAAATCATTCAAGGAGATAAGCGTATCATTGGGTACTACGAACAGAAGTCAAGTATAGTTGATGTATCAGCTAAAACAACAAATACTGCAGTTCCAAGTAGCTCTGCGTCATACAACCCTATGGGTAATGATTTTTTAACAGCAGGGGCTAACGATGGTGGCTGTGCTTTAACTGTGGTAGAAGCAGAACCTTGTGACACCAACACGTCACACTAAAGGAGAGATGATGCACATAGTACTGTTAGATGCAAAAACCCTAGGTGATGATTTAGATCTCAGTGTTTTAGAACAGTTTGGTACACTCACTGTCTATGAAACAACGAGTCAAGAGCTTACAGAAGAACGTATCAAAACTGCCGATATTGTCATTAGTAATAAGGTAGTACTTTCAGCGGCACTTTTAGACAAAACTTCTAGGCTTAAACTCATCTGTATAGCGGCAACGGGCATGAACAATGTAGACTTAAAAGTTGCCAAACAAAATAATATTGTTGTAAAGAATGTTGCTGGGTACTCCACTAACTCTGTTGTGCAACATACCTTTGCTATGGCATTTTATTTACTAGAAAAAATGGCCTATTATGATAATGTGGTGAAAAGTGGTACGTGGAGTCAGTCTGCACTTTTTACAGATGTCAGTCAACCCTTTCACGAAATATCGGGGAAGAAATGGGGCATTATAGGGTTAGGCACTATAGGTAAAGGTGTTGCCCAAATTGCTACTGCTTTTGGTGCAGAAGTAAACTACTACTCTACCTCTGGAGAGAACCTCAATGCTGCATACCCTCATCAACCACTAGAGACTCTTTTAAAACAGAGTGATATTATCTCTATTCATGCCCCACTTAATGATAATACCTATGACTTAATCAATGAATTTAACCTCTCTTATCTTAAAGAAAAATCTCTGTTGCTTAACCTTGGTCGTGGAGGGATTGTCAATGAAACAGACTTGGCTTTTGAGCTTGACAGACGTGAAATATATGCAGGTCTTGATGTACTTGAGACTGAGCCACTCTCTCTAAGTAACAGACTAGGTAGTGTCCAGCACAAAGAACGCCTTCTCATCACCCCACATATTGCTTGGACAAGTGTTGAAGCTAGAAAAAAACTTCTTGATGGTATAGTCCAGAATATAGAAACTTTTTTGGAGACTTAATGATTGATGTTCTTATAATAGGCAGTGGTGGTGCAGGACTGAGTGCTGCACTTTCAGCTAAAGAAGCGGGTGCTTCTGTGCTTGTGGTTGGGAAAGCCTACCCTACCAACTCACAAACTTCTATGGCACAAGGTGGCATGAATGCTGCTCTTGGTAACGTGGGTGATGACAGCACAGAATCTCACATCGCTGACACCATAAAATCTGCACGTGGACTTTGTGATGAAGAGATGGTACGTCAGATGTGTGAAGATGCACCCCAAGCCATAGCATGGCTAGAAAGCATCGGAGTACCTTTTTCTCGCTTGGATGTTAGGGGTCTGACCTCTGATGATTTGTTGCAAAGCAATGAATCGTTATTACCTGACTCCCGAACGGGAACAACCAACATCCAAACCGTTGCACAAAGACAAATGGGTGGTGCATCTGCAAAACGTGCATGTTATGCACAAGATTATACGGGTCTAAAAATCCTTCATACGCTTTACGACACCTGTTTAAAAGAAAAAATTGACTTTTTAGATGAACATTATCTCCTTAACCTTGTTGTGCTTAATGGTACAGTTAAAGGGGCTACCTTTTTAGACATCCGTACCAGTGAAGTTAAACAGATTAAGGCAAAGTCTGTAGTCGTTGCTACTGGTGGTTATGGCTCTCTATATCATGGCTACACTACCAATGCTTATGGTTCTACAGGTGATGGTATAGCGGCTGTACTTCGGGCAGGTGGTACCGTGAGCGATATGGAGTTCATACAGTTTCATCCTACTGCACTTAAAGGTTCTAGCATACTCATAAGTGAGAGTGCTAGAGGTGAAGGTGGTTACTTGGTAAACTCTGAAGGTGAAAGGTTTATAGATGAACTTAAACCTAGAGATGAAGTTGCACGGGCTATTTTCTCACAATTTCAAGAAGGCAAAGAGGTCTTTTTAGATGTACGCCATTTAGGAGAAGAGAAACTTATGGAACTTCTTCCACAAGAGGTAGCACTTTGTAAACTACACGAACATGTGGACCCTGCAAAAGAGTTAATACCCATAAAGCCTGTAGCCCACTACACCATGGGAGGGATAGAGGTTAGTCCTACTTTAGAGACCGTAGGTATAAAAGGCTGTTACGCAGTAGGAGAATGTTCTAACGCTAAAGTACATGGAGCTAACCGTTTAGGTGGTAATTCACTTTTAGAAATCATAGCCTTTGGTAAGTTTACAGGACAAAATGCTTACAAATATGCTATCCATGCTCCAATCAACGAAGCAAATGATGCCCAACTAGAAAATGACACAAAAACCATTGATGGTATGTTCACTTTTCAAAATAGTATCAATTTTTATACCCAAAGAGAGAAATTGGGTGAACTATTTTATACAAACGTAGGCATTGTGAGAGAAAATAATCAATTACATACGGCACACAATGAAGTCATAGCCATGCAAACTAACTTCGTGAAGATGGGCATAACAGATAAAAATAGAAAAAACAATACCAATCTTATAGACTTTTTAGAATTCTCCAACGCTCTATTGCTTGCTCCTACTATTATCTCCTCAGCTATCGCTAGAGATGAAAGTCGTGGGGCACATTATAAAGTAGGGTTTGAAGTGCAAGATGATGAGAATTTTCAAAAACATATTAGCTACAAAGAGGAAAAAGCATGAAAATAACTATTTTACGCTCTGAGTCTAATATACCTCAAGCCTATACTTTACCTGAAGGTGAAACAACCCTCCTAAAAGCCTTAATCATGATTAAATCTACCCAAGATGCTACCCTCACCTTTACCGCTGGCTGCCGTGCCTCTGTTTGTGGTACCTGTGCGGTTAGAGTCAATGGGAAAGAGGTGCTTTCCTGTGCACATAAAGTATCTGACGGTGATGTTATTGAACCTCTACAATACCACCCCGTTTTACGTGACCTCAAAGTAGATAAACATAAAGCCAAAGAGACTTTGATGCAAAGCACTTCATGGCTACAGCACTACACAGAAGCTTCTCTTAACCATGCAGATGAAAAGAAAAGTGAAATACAAACAGACTGTATACTCTGTGACTCTTGTTACTCTGCTTGTCCTGTGTATGCAGTAAACCCTGACTTTTTAGGACCCTTTGCACTGACACGAGCCTATCGTTATGTTACAGATAAACGAGAAGGTGAAGCTAAGACGACTGTAGATATTATTCAGACCAATGGTGTATGGGATTGTACTTTATGTGGAGAGTGTACACTTGCTTGTCCAAAAGGCATAGACCCCAAAATGGACATTACTATGTTGCGTGGTAAATCTGTAGAATTTGGGTATGACGACCCAAGTTTTACACAACAAAGCTTTGGTACACCAGACTTTGGATTTAACCCAAATGCAGGATTTTAAAAAAGTTATTTTTTATTTTTCTTCATATAGTTGTAGGCATCCTCTTCATGAAGATAATATCTTAAAACATCTGATTTCTTTTTACCTATAAAACTTTGTACTGGGTAGTATTTTTCTTCTTTTAGTCTATTGAAGATATGTACAATATCTAAGGTATTTATCTTCATTTTTACCATGTCTTTATAAACACCATACTGTATGAGTAAAGGTGTTTTTGCGTCCTTGTTGGCAAAATATGAGACAGTATCTTCTCCAAAAGACATTTTTACAATACGCTCTTTTGATGCAGAAGAGATTTCATCTATACAGATATAAAATGTATTGTTTTCCAATAATTCAGTTAACACTATAGGTTTCTTTTTTACTTTTTTGTATTTCTCTTGTACTGCTTTATTGATTGAAGGAAGCTTTTTTACTATTCTCTTCTCAGCTTTTTTCTTAACTACTTGTTTCTTTTTTATGTGCTTCTTTTTAAAAGATTTCTTTTCGGAAACAACTATTTTTCTCTTCGTGATATAAGCATCTTTAAATATTTTCTTATAGGCATCTAGTGCCTTTTTAGCTTCTACATTACTTCTTATAGGAGCATAGACATAATTTAAATTATTTTTCTTTTGTATTACAAGATATTTTTTATATTTAGAGGGCTTTATCTTTGCAATGTTTTGTCGTAATTTTTGACTGTTCTTAAAAACACCTATCTTGACATTGTGTGCCTTATAGTCAGCAAAAAGTATTGTACTATAAAAGAAAAGGGTAAAGAAGAGTATCAGTTTTTTCATACTAGATATCTCTAGGGTCGACTATTTTACCCGCTATAGCTGATGCAGCTGCTACAGCTGAATTTGCCAAATAAATTTCAGATGTTCTCGCACCCATACGCCCTACAAAGTTACGGTTGGTAGTAGCCACACAACGCTCACCATCTCCAAGGATTCCCATGTACCCACCTAAACAGGCACCACATGTAGGGTTAGAGACAACAGCCCCTGCTTCTATAAGAATTCTCATCAATCCTTCATCTTGTGCTTGAAGAAGTATTTTTTGTGTGGCAGGTGTCACTATCATACGTGTGTGACGGGCTACTTTTTTACCCTTCATAATCTTGGCTGCAATTCGTAAATCTTCAATGCGTCCATTGGTACAAGAGCCTATCATCACTTGGTCTATTTTCAAGTCATCTGCTACGGCTGTTTCAACTGGTTTACCGTTTTCTGGTAAAAATGGATAAGCAATTACAGGCGAAAGTGCTGCGGTGTCAATAGTAATGACTTGGCAGTACGTTGCATCTGCATCTGAAGTATGTACTTTAGGCTCATCTCTTAACCCACCGTTTGCTTCTTTTCTCTCTTCCAAATACGCAAGAGTCACATCATCTACAGCAAAAATACCATTTTTAGCCCCTGCTTCTATGACCATGTTTGAGATGGAAAATCTATCTGCCATACCAAGGTGTTGTATGGCATCTCCCGTAAACTCTATGGCTTTATAGAGTGCTCCATCTACGCCTATCTGACGGATAAGCTCTAAGATGATGTCTTTACCATAAATATGCTCACCAGGCTTACCTGTAAGCTCTACTTTAATGGTCTCAGGTACTTTAAACCAGTTACCCCCAGTAATCATCCCAAAAGCAAGGTCAGTAGAACCCATACCTGTAGAAAATGCTCCCAATGCACCATGTGTACAGGTATGGCTGTCTGCACCGATGATAACATCACCAGGTAACACCAATCCTTTTTCAGGAAGTAACGCATGTTCTATACCCATATCTTTTTCATCAAAAAAATACTTCATGTCATGCTTATAGGCAAAGTCTCTACTTATCTTTGCTTGGTTCGCCGAAGCGATGTCTTTAGCTGGAATATAGTGGTCCATCACAATACAAAAGCTATCTGGTCTAGCCAACTTAGCTGCCCCAGACTCTTCAAATGCTTTAATAGAGATAGGCGTAGTAATGTCATTACCAATAATCATATCTATATCTACTCTTACTATTTCCCCTGCTTGAACGTTTTTGCCTGCATGTTC
>JAYEFI010000115.1:0-2479 GCA_034658615.1 Campylobacterota bacterium | reverse complement strand
AAAGGTAGTCATGATGAGTCAAAATATATCAGAGCATATTTATGCACTAGAAAGTATGAAGAAATATCCTAAAACATTGCACTACAAAGGCAATGTAGAGTTACTTAAACGACCTAAAGTTTCCATAGTTGGGAGCAGGAGGCTTTCTAATTATACGCGTGAATATACCTATGCGTTATCTAAGGCACTGGCTAGTAGAGGGGTGTGCGTGGTGAGTGGTGCGGCAATGGGTGTAGACACTATAGCACATGAGGGAGCAGGAGCAGAAAATACCATTGCAGTGGTTGCCAATGGTTTAGATATACGCTACCCAGCCATCAATAAACCACTCATAGAATCTATAGAAAATAGTGGACTGGTGTTAAGCCAGTTTAATGATGGTTTTCGTGCAACAGGCTGGAGTTTTGTGGTACGAAATGAGCTGGTGGTGGCTCTTGGCGATATACTGATAGTGACTGAAGCAGATTTAAACAGTGGCTCAATGCGTTCAGTAGAGTATGCTTTGCGTATGGGTAAAGAGATATATGTCTTACCTCAAAGACTGCATGAAAGTTTAGGTACAAATGCATTACTAAAAGAGGGGAAAGCCACAGCTATTACAGATATAGAGTTATTTGCTTCACGTTTTGGTCATGCGGTGAGTGTGGAGGTGGAGAAAGATGCGTTTTTTTATTTCTGTCAAAATAGACCAACCTTTGATGAAACTGTTTCAAAATTTGGTAGTAGAGTCTATGAAGCAGAATTAGAAGGGCTTGTAACGATACACAATGGTATCGTACGTTTAAATTAGTTGAGTTATTTGTTACTCTCTTTTTTTGCATCTACTTTTGCTATTTCTACTCTTGCAACTTCAGAAGCTATGAGCGAAAGCATATGTGCTTTAACTACTTCTATTTTTGTTAAGTAAGAAGAGATGTTTGCCGTAGCAGAAGCTTTTATTGCTTCTAAGTTTTCATAGGCTTCAGTGGTAAGTTGACTCATAGCATCTGGCATGGTAGCATCCATAGAGGAACGTGCTATCTCTACCAAAGAGACAGACCTAGCAACTTCCGTTTGGGCTGTTGCTTTTGCTATTTGGATGGCAGAGACATTTTTAGCAACCGTGAGTGTCTCTTTGGGAAATTTAATATCCATAGGTTTTTTTGTTTTACTAATCTCAACACGTCCAGTAGCCTTTAAAATTTCTTTAGCAGCCTTTGCTTTTGCAATTTCAACAGAGGCAACTGCTTTGGCAATAATAGAGGTAGCATTTGCATCTAGCTTGTCTATGGCTTGGGTAATAAGACTTATAGCATTTGCTTTTGCCGTCTCAACAGAAGCGGTACTTTTAGCAATAGCACCTATAGCATGGGTTTCTACTATTTTAGTAGAAATACTGCGATTGGCATCAATTTGACTTGTAGCTCTGGCTTTATCGACAGTATTTATCATGGAGGTAAGTGCTGAAAGGGTGTTTTTTCGTGCATCTTCAACATGCTCGATGGCTTGACTTAGTGTATTGAGTACTTTACCTTGGGTGTCCTCTTGCTCAGATGCAAAAGTAAGGCTTGCTAGTAGTGCGATAATCAGTGTCTTTTTCATGATGCTGTCCTTTTAAGTGTTAAAAAGTGTAAGCATCATTTGTTAAGATGCTAATATCTATTTTGACTCATATTTAGTGGCTAGGTACTTTCTCTATGCTTTTTGGTGTAGCTGTCTTTTTTTTCTCTGAAAGTTGTTCTATGAGTTCCTCTAAAGATGCCTCAGGTATCATGCCTGCTTGTACAAATTGTACATTTCCTTTTGTATCCATTGCTACTAAAAAAGGAATGCTTCCTCTCCATTGTGCACGTTGTTGAATGTAGTTTACTACCTCAGAAGCTTTCTCTTCTGAAAAGACAAGGTAGTTTATGTTTTTATCTTTTGCAAACTTTGCTGTATTGGCATTACCATACCCTTGTACTTCTATGGAGACAATAGCAAGGTTCTCTTTATGCTTTTCTTGTAGTTTAATAAGATGAGGGATTGATTTTAGACATGGAGGACATTTGTGTCCAAAAAATTCTAAAAATACTACTTTTCCTTCTAGACCTTCTATGTTTAACCCCTGTTCTGTACCTTGAACTTTGTAGGTTTTACCTTGAATATCTGTCATGCTCATAAGAGGTTGTGCGTTCTTGTCCTCAAGAGCGTAAGTAGTAGTTACAAGCATGAGAGAGAGTAATATAGTCTTAAATAGTTTTTGCATGGTTAATCCTTTTGGTTAATTGTATCTATTTTAGATAAATAAAATGTAAAGATTGTGTAATTTATTGCAGGTAGATTAAAAAATTTTAAAAATGGAGTGTTGATTGTTTATTAAAGAGCATCTAGCAATGAAAAAGGGAAAGTGTAAAGGAGTCTAAAATTTAAATAAGGGAGGAAAAAATTTTAGATGTTCTAGATGCTCTTGTAGGTGTATTATAAAAAAGAAAAGTTAACCGAATGCAAATGTTGAGGT
>JAYEFI010000114.1:0-10099 GCA_034658615.1 Campylobacterota bacterium | reverse complement strand
GAGATTAACTTTTGATTGATAAAACATAGTATACTTGCGTAAAAGAAACTAAAGGACTTTTATGCGTTATACACTTCTTTCACTTATTTTAATAGTTTTCCTTTCTGGCTGTAATGGTGACGAAGAAAAAGCCTTGCAAGAGGCAAAAGTTGCCAAAGCTGCTCAAGTAAAACTCCAAAAAGAGTTACACTTAAAAGAGACTGCTCTACAAAAGGCTACAGAAGAAGCTAACAAAGCTAAAGTAGCACTTGAGTTACAGAAAAAAGAGCATCAAATTGCCCTTGAAAAAGAAAAATCTCACCAAGAAAAAATTTCACAGACAATCGCACAGAACGAGAAACTTTCCAAGGTAGGCATTGCCGTCAATGACAGCAGAATCACTATAGACACCAATAAAACAAAAGACTTTTTTAAAAATCTTGGAAAAAACATTGAACATAAACTTCAAAAATTAACGCGTGACGCACAAAAGGGTCTTGTTGATGAACAAGGGGCAGGTATTAAAATTGATAAAAACAATATAAACATTGACCTCAACAAAACAAAAGATTTTTTAGAGAATTGGGGAAAGTCTATGCAAATATTTGTCAAAGATATTGATGATATCGCTAAACGATTTGAAAATCAAACTAACTAGTCCAAACGAATTAGCCAAACTAACATGCAAAAATAACATTCACAAAGGAAAAAAATGCAACAAATAGATATGAATTCAGATGAGTTTCAAGCACAACTAGAAAAGACGTGGTCATTTGTAGAAAAAGTAAACCAACAATTTGGATGGGTACAAAACCCCAATGAAGAAGTAAACGAAGGTGTAGCCATGGGACTTGCCAGAAATAAGCTTATTTACGGCAAACAGTTTTGTCCTTGTTTTATGGTTATTGGAGAGACGAAAGAAGAGCAAAAGGCTGCAGACAACCGTATCTGCCCTTGTAAACCTGCCATAGAAAAAGAGATACCTGAAGATGGACTTTGTCATTGTGGTATCTTCTGTACACCAGAGTATGCCAAAGCACAAGCACAGCATAACACCATAGAAGAAGTAGTACACCAACATTCACGTGGACTTACCACAGAAGAGGCACAAACCCTGCTTAAAGAAGAACAATTAGATGGTGATGAACTTGAAGCTCTTATAGAAGCAAAAAATCTAGGTATGGTAGACTTTACCCTTGTAGATACTAGAGAGCATATGGAGTTCCAAATGGGTCACATTGTTGGTACAGACACGCTTATACCTACCTCACAATTTTACGCTAAAGTAGAAGAGATATCAGGTAAAAAATCTGAGCCAATTATACTCTATTGTCACTCAGGAAGCCGTAGTTTCCAAGTACAGCATGCCATGAAGGGTATGGGGTTTGAACATGTTTGTAATCTACGTCCAGGGATTATTGGTTTTTCTGGTGAAACGCAGAGAGGGTAGTAGGAATTTTGATATATTCTTAATCTCCTTGTCAAGGAAAATAAACGAAAAATATTATTTGATTTGGAAAAATATATGTAATGATGAGGAGTGAAAACTCCTCAAAAAAATAATTTAAAGTAAATTATTTAGCAAGTGCTGCTTTAGAAGCATCTGCTATTTTTGTGAACGATTCAGGAGCATTCATTGCCATATCAGCAAGAATTTTTCTGTCAAGTTCTATGTTTGCAAGTTTTAAACCATGCATAAATGTAGAGTAGTTCATACCATTAAGTCTTGTAGCCGCGTTAATACGTACAATCCATAATCTTCTGAAATCTCTTTTCTTTTGTCTTCTATCTCTGTAAGCATATACTAATGAACGCTCGAGTTGTTCCTTCGCTTTTCTGAAGTGTTTTCTTCTACCACTGTAGAACCCTCTAGCTTGCTTTAATAGTCTTTTATGTCTTCGTGTTCTTACAACACCAGTTTTTACTCTCATGGTTATCCTTTACCTTATCTTTTCTAAGAAGAATCGGTGTTAAGCATTTTCTCTGCTTAAACTTGCCCCTAATCGGGGGTTTGTTGCTTGCAAAATGATATAGTTCAACTAAAGTTGAACTAGTTAATCATCTCTTTTACTCTTTTTTCATCAGCTGAATCTACGTGCTTAGGACTTCTCATTTGTCTATGGTGTTTACCATCAACTTTAGTAAGAATGTGACTTCTGTACGCTGTTCCTCTTTTGATTTTGCCGCTTTTTTTTACTTTAAAACGCTTTACAGCGCCTTTTACGCTTTTCATTTTAGGCATATGCTTCTCCCTGATAGAATTTTTTATAACTATTACACAAATGTGTTTTAGCATAAAATGGGACGGTATTATACCCAAATTATTATAAAATATGCATGGATTTATTTGGGAGTAAGTTCCTAGTAATTCTCTAACCCCAATTATGCTAAAATCATTGTTACTAAAACCAAGGGTTACTACTAGTGGATAAAATCACAGAAATACTTTCTCAAAAGAAAAAACTTTTAACAGAAGTTTATTTTGACTTACAAATTTATTTTGAACAAAAGTACGGTGAAGATGCTCTTGTTCTCATGGAAATAGGGACTTTTTTTGAGGTCTATGAAGTCAATAATGATGAAATGAAAGTGGGCAAAGCTAAAGAGATAGCCGAACTACTCAACATACAGCTTACCCGTAAAAGTAAAGCCATACTTGAAAACTCTGTCTCCAACCCTCTTTTGGCAGGTGTGCCTGCTGTCTCTTTAGACCGTTATCTCTCAAGGCTTATAGATACCAAAAAATATACCATAGTAGTCGTTAAGCAAAAAGGAGAGATGCCAAACATCAAACGCTATGTGTCTAACATCATCTCTCCAGGTACAAACTTTGAATACCTGAATGAACCCACCGAAAACAACATTGTCTCTTTACTCATAGATGAAAATGCCGGTATCTACTCTGTGGGGTACACTGCGATAGATGTGAGTACCGGTAAAACCATCTGTAACGAGATACACTCAACACGTGATGACAAAACATACGCACTAGATGAAGCCTTTAACTTACTTCAAACGTATTCTACTTCTGAGGTTATCATTACCTTGGAGTCTAAAGACATAGAGCAATCATGGCTGATGCATTATTTGGAACTAGAGTCTTTACACTACTCTTTCAACACCAAACGCTTTAAAATACATTTTCAAAATGAACTCTTTGTACGTGTGTTTAATATAAATTCTTTTCTTTCAGCCATTGAGTTTCTAGACTTAGAACGTCACCCTTATACTACTGAGTCTTTGTCTATACTCATAGACTTCATTATTGAGCATGATGAGAGTATTATAGAAAAAATGAATAGACCTCATTTTTTAGGCAACAATCGCTATATGTACATAGGTAACAATGCAATGGAGCAACTTTCTATTATCTCTCGAGACCCATCAGACATTACACTACTTGATCTCATAGATAAAACCTCCACTGCCTTTGGAAAGAGACTCCTTAAAGAGAGACTCTTAAATCCTGTATGTGATACCACTCTACTCGAAAAACGTTATGATCTCAGCGAACGTCTACAAAAAAATGTCAATCGTTACGAGACACACCTCAAACAAATTTATGATTTGGAGCGTATTACTAGACGTATTAAGTTACGTAAACTTCACCCTGTGGAGCTTACTTACATTACTATGTCACTCGAAGCCATTTTGCAACTTTTAAAAGATGCAGACACGCATGGTATTGAGGTAGAAAAAAATCTCTATGAAGAGACACAAGAGATGCTCTGTGTACTTCATGATACTTTTAAGCTCGACACATGTGCAAGGTTTCGTATAGAGCAGATTAATGACAACTTATTTAAAGATGGTGTCTACCCTGCTATTGACTCTATTGTTAAAAGGCAACATAAAGAAGTAGCCAAAATGGATGAAGTCGCTTCTCATGTAGAAGGTCTCTTTTCAAAAGATACACTTTTCTCAGGAAAAACCCAACATACCACCGTCTCATACCTTGAAAGTGAGGGGTACTTTCTAAACCTTACAAAAAACAGATTTAGCCTCATTGAAAATGCCTTAAAAGAGTCGTTTGTGACTATTGACAACACACACCATTTCTTTAAAGACTTTAACTACAAGTACCTCAAAAATGCTGTAAAAGTACAAGCCCCTCTTTTTGAAGAGATTACAAGAAACTATGAAACTTCACAAGTCAAACTTGTATCACTTGTCAAACAACGCTACACAGAAAGCCTTGACTTACTAGAAAACCGTTTTTCACTTCTACTTGATAAACTCATTGTCTTTATAGCCAACATTGATGTTGCCATCTCCAATGCAAAATGTGCTAAAACCATGAACCTCTCTAGGCCTATATTGTCCACGAATGACAATGGTTCTTACTATGAAGCCATAGGGTTGCGTCATCCTATTATAGAGTCTAATGATGAAAGAGGTATTTACGTCCCCAATGATCTCTTTTTGGGTACAAACAATCAAACACAACATAATCACATTACCCTTAATGCAAGTGATGGTGAAGATGTTTGTGGCGTGTTACTGTATGGGATTAACTCTTCTGGTAAATCTTCACTTATGAAAAGTGTAGGTATAGCAGTTGTTTTAGCTCAAGCAGGTTTTTTTGTACCCGCTGTGGAACTACGCTTAGGACTTTACAACAAACTCTTTACACGGATTGTCTCCAAAGACAATCTCTACAAAGGTCTTTCTACTTTTGCCGTAGAGATGATGGAGCTTAAAAATATTTTTAACCGAGCCGATGCCCACTCTTTAGTTTTAGGTGATGAAATAAGCCAAGGCACAGAAACAGAGTCTGCACTTGCCATAGTTTCTAGTGCTATACTCAAACTTCTTACACTCAAGTCTACCTTTATATTTGCTACACATTTGCACCAACTTAAATCTATACCTCACTTACAAAAATTAAATAACCTCATCTTTTTACACTTAGGGATAAAGTATGATAAAGAAAATGATTCCCTCATCTACAACCGTGTACTGCAACTGGGTATGGGAGACAGCCTTTATGGACTGGAATTTGCCAAATCTTTACATATGGACAAAGAGTTCTTACAAACAGCCCAAGAGATTCGTGAGTCTCTTAGCTATTCTGCTTCTGAAATAAAAAAAATAGGTAGACAAAAAAGTTCTAAATACAACAAAAATCTTTACCTATCTAAATGTGCATTATGTGATAAAAATGTAGAAGATGTGCACCATATTGCCCATCAAAAAGAAGCCAATGAAAGTGGACACATAGACCATTTTCATAAAAATCATAAGTACAATCTTATTCCTCTTTGTAAAAAGCACCATGAAATGGTACATAAAGGAGAGATTAATATATCAGGTTTTGTGATGACAAGTGCAGGGTTAAAACTGCACTATGAAGTAAAAGAGTAAAAGTAGTGTTCTACTTTTTTAACGGAGTAACGTACATATTGATGTAACGTCCCTCTTGTTTTGCAGGGCTTTCAAGGTTTCCAAGGTCTTCTACCATTGGCCATACACGATTAAGCACATCAACACCCCACTCAGGGTTAGCCATTTCGCGTCCTCTCAAAAAGACACGAAGTTTCACATGTTTACCTTTTTCTAAAAACTCTCTAGCATGCTTTACTTTATACGCAATGTCATTTTCAGCAATTTTACAAGAAAATTTTACCTCTTTGACTTCAATCTTTTTTTGATTTTTACGTGCTTCTTTTTTCTTTTTTTCAAGTTGATACTTGTATTTTCCGTAGTCCATGATTTTTGCGACAGGAGGTTTAGCATCGGGAGACATGAGCACAAGGTCAAGTGCTTTTTCATTGGCTATATTCATCGCTTCATCGCGAGAAATGACACCAAACTGTTCGCCATCATCACCCAGCACTCTAAGCTCATGGATTCTGATGTCATCATTCATGATAACATCATCTTTTTTCTTTCTTCCTCTATTATTTCTGTCGTTTTGTCTACTCAAATCTTTCCTTCTTGAAGTTGTTTGTTTAATTCTACCATAAATTCATCTTGTGTAAGGTTATACTGTTCTCTGGTTCTTCTGTTTCTAATAGCAACGGTAT
Organism: Campylobacterota bacterium; assembly: GCA_034658615.1. Classification (GTDB taxonomy): domain Bacteria; phylum Campylobacterota; class Campylobacteria; order Campylobacterales; family Sulfurovaceae; genus Sulfurovum. The sequence goes on along the minus strand of JAYEFI010000114.1, from coordinate 4,094 downwards.
TTCCATTGACCTCTTCATCACCAATAACTACCACATACGGTACACGCTGCTTTTCTGCTGTTCTAATGCGTTTATTGAGTGAATCATTTTTATCATACACCTCAGCATCCATACCTTCTAGGACAAGCCTTTTCTTAAGTGCATACGCATAGTCTGCATGACTCTCAGAGATAGGTACAAAAATGACTTGTGTAGGTGCAAGATAGAAAGGGAACTCACCTGCATAATGTTCGGTCAGGATACCAATAAAGCGTTCAAATGACCCAAGTATTGCACGGTGAATCATCACTGGTTGCTTACGTGTATTGTCTTCAGCCACGTACTCTACTTCAAAACGTTCAGGGAGGTTAAAGTCTACTTGTATCGTACCGCACTGCCATTTACGTCCAATGGCATCGGTAATTTTAATGTCAATCTTTGGACCATAAAATGCACCTCCACCTTCATCTATAGTGAAAGGAAGGTCATTCCCCTCTAACGCATCTTTAAGTCCTTGGGTTGCTAGTTCCCATACGCTATCTTCACCTATGGCTTTTTCTGGCTTGGTTGCTACTTCCATGGTATATTCAAAACCAAAAAGTTTCATCACTGAGTCAACAAACTCAACCACTTCGAGTACTTCTGATGCTATTTGCTTGGGCTCACAAAAGATATGTGCATCATCTTGTGTAAATTCACGTACACGAAGTAGTCCATGAAGCACACCAGATTTTTCATGACGATGCACTACACCATACTCATAATAACGTAAAGGTAAATCACGGTAAGACTTTTGTGTCTGTTTAAACACTTGAATATGCCCCAAACAATTCATAGGCTTGATACCGTACTCTTGCTCGTCAATGGTTGTCAAATACATATTGTCACCATAACAAGCATAATGCCCAGAGGTTCTCCACATATCTGCTTTTAAAATCTCTGGCCCTCGCACCTGCTCATACCCTCGCGTAAGGTGAGCCTTATGTAGAATACTTTCTAACTTATACCGAAGCTTAGAACCTTTTGGCATCCAAAAAGGAAGACCAGGACCTGCGGCATCGTTAAACATAAACAGTTCCATCTCTTGCCCAATTTTTCTATGGTCTCTTTTTTTTGCTTCTTCTAGCATAGTCATATGTGCTTTAAGTGTCTCTTTGTCTGCAAAAGCTACACCATAAATACGTGTTAGCATCTCTGCCTTTTCGTCACCACCCAAATAAGCACCTGCAACACGGGTAAGTTTGAAGTTATGCAAAAAACGAAGTGCAGGCACATGAGGACCACGACATAGATCTTCAAAGTCACCTTGCTTATAGATAGACAAAGTATCATCTTCAATACGCTGCATAACTTTTTGTTTTAGGTCATCCTTGGTAAATTTCTCTAACGCTTCTGCTTTAGAAAGTTCATATTTTTCTATTTTGTATTTTTTCTTAATGAGCTCTTTCATCTTCTTCTCAATAGATTTAAGATCACCTTCACCTATCTGCTCATCTACTCTAAAGTCATAATAAAAACCTTCATCTACAACAGGACCCACAAAAAACTGTGCATTAGGGTAAAGCTCTGTAATGGCTTGTGCCATAAGGTGTGCCGTGGAGTGACGTACTATTTCCAGCGATGCATCAGAATTATCATACTCTATGGGAGTTGATTGACAGTTTTCACCTGCACTTTGTGTGTCTAGTATATTGCCTTGGTCGTCTATATAACCTATAAGATTTTCATTCAAAATATGCCTTTGGTATGGTGACTTACATTGTCACGCATTAAAATTGCCAAAATTATAGCTAAAAGTTAAATAAAGTTGGCTATACTTTCAGCCTTATTGGTTTTAGCTCGATTAACTCAGCGGTAGAGTGTTTCCATGACATGGAAGTGGTCACAAGTTCAAATCTTGTATCGAGCACCATTTTCATTGGTACTTTTTCCTTTAGTCCTTACAGACCCAAGCACTTTCTGTACATAATTTATCTAAATATCCACTTGCTTCACTTTTTCCTAAAATTAACGCTTCTCTAAAGTTTTCATAGGCTTTCATTTTATTGTGTTTCACTTCTTTGCCCCATGCATACATCACAGCTACGTTTACCTTTGCTGAAGCATTGCCCATGGAAGCAGACTTTTCAAAGAGCTCAAAAGCTTTAAGTTCACTTTTTTCTACGCCCTTCCCCTCCATATATAGTGCCGCTAAATTGTTATGTGCTTGCATGACATTGGATTTTACTGCTTTTTCATACCAATACTTTGCTTTTTTAAATGCATGTTCATTGTTAGCTCCAGACTTATGGTAAAGAGTCGCTAAATTATATTGTGCTTTAGCATGATCTTGTTTTGCAGACTTTTCATACCACTTCATGGCTTCTTTTTCATCTACTTTAGTTCCTTTGCCATTGGCGTACATAATCCCAAGATTGTACTGTGCCTGAGCATTACCTTTCTTTGACAATGTAAAAAAATCGTTAAGTGCTTGTATGTAAGAACCTTTTGCATAGTTCTCTATTGCTTTATCCATAGTACTACCATATAGTCCTAAAGTCAGTACCCATACCATCATTATTTTTTTCATATTTTTCTCTTTACACTTCTATTTGTGCCACAAATGTCTGTGTGACCTGTCCACCAAAACGGTACGTACCCTCTTCATAACTCACATAGAGTTCATCTCCACTCTTAGGATGCACTTTGACCTTATCTGTCACCTTTTCTTCCTTATGATTACGAATAAAACAAGCCACCATTCCTGTACCACAGGCAAGTGTTTCATCTTCTACACCTCGTTCATACGTTCTTACATACATAGTGTCACCCTCTACGCTACAAATGTTTACATTACAATCATATGTTTTACGTAATGCTCTTGCTTGTTCTACATTAAAATCTTCAATGTCATCACATACTGCTACCAAATGAGGTACACCTGAGTTAATAAGCCACCATTGTTGTCCATACGCTTCAATGTCATCTCTTAAGATTTTAGGACTTGTCATGTCACTGACAACATACAAACCGTTGACTGTTGCTTTTATGACTCCTGCTCCTGTTAAAAACTCTGCAATACCATCTTTTGAAATGCCTTTTTCATGTGCATAATGTGCCACACATCGTGAAGCATTTCCACACATATCGGCATGGCTTCCATCGGAGTTATAGAACTCCCACTCAAAATCATATTTTCTGTGTGGTAAAAGTACAACTAGCCCATCTGCACCAATACCATTTTGTCTATGACAAAGTTTTTTAGCAAGTGCACTTCTGTCTGCTTTTTCTTGGGCTATGAGCATCACAAAGTCATTGCCATTGCCCGAATACTTAGTTACTGTCATTAAATTCTCCTAAAATCAACGCTTCTACACGCTTACACTCTTCTTTTAAATAGTGAATATCTTTTATATTTTGTATCACATAGGTTGCCAACGGCACTTTCTTTTCAATGTCGAGTTGACTCTCTATGCGTAGCAGAGCTTCGTCTCTATTATACCCATCTCTGTGCATGACTCTTGTTAGTTGTCGTGCTTTATCTGCATAAACAACTAAAGATTTTTCTATCGGATAACGGTTGGACTCAAAGAAAAGTGGTATGTCTATAAAATAAGGCTTCTCTTTCATCTCTTCATGGTTTGATAAAAGTTCTATTTTTTCAAAAATAAGCGGATGCAAAAGTGCTTCAAGTTTTTGACGCTCTTTCTCACTTTTAAAGACCATAGCCCCAAGTAACTTTCTGTCTACTTTTTTATCTGCAACAACACCTTCTCCAAAAAGTCTAGCAATCTCCACATATTGTGCATCTAAAACCTCATGTGCAATAGTATCTGCATCTAAAACCACAAAGCCTCTGTTTTTAAAATATGCTGCAACAGTACTCTTCCCTGTAGCAATGCCACCAGTTAAAACAATAGCGTATTTAAAAGCCAAAATTTACCATTTTCTATTTACCATTTTCTAAATGACTTTAGCTGCATTTTATCATAATTGTAAATATCATTTCTAAACTGTATTTGTCCATCATAGTCTACCCATGCGGTTAGGTACACAACATCTACAGGTACTGTTTCCTTTAAAGAATAATAGGTTTTATTTTTACCTTTTAAAATATTTTTTGATTTTGCATAGTC
>JAYEFI010000113.1:0-10152 GCA_034658615.1 Campylobacterota bacterium | reverse complement strand
GTCACAAAATTTTAAGCCATGTATAAAAATCGCCCATGAGATGTAAATCCATAAAAAGAAAAAGAGTAGGGTACTGACTGAACCGTAGATGCTCTCATAGGTTTTGTTGTGAACCACATAAAACACAAAGCCCATTTTAGACAAAAACCAAATAAGTGAAGCTATAAAAGAGGAGATAACAGCTGCTTGCACATCAATGTGAATGTTTGCAGAGAGTTGGTAGGCGATGTAAAAAGTCATCCATGTCATTAAAAAAGGTAAAAAGGTAAAAATATGTATAGATGAGGTAATCTCATTGGCATCCAAATAGACTTGCACAAAAGAAGAGATGTAGTAAGAGAGTCCTAAAGTAGTGGGTATGAGTATGAGAAGTAAAAGGTATGTTTTAGATGCTTTCCATAGAGAACGGGAAGAGGTATTGAAGATGTCATTGACGATGTAGTCGTAGTTTTTAAAAAACATAAATACAGCAAATGTAACGTAACCACCACCAATGTACCCAAGTCTATCTGTACTTTGCATAAATGTATTGATGTAGTCCATCACTACTTTAGAGTCTGTAGGCATGAGATTTGAAAAAATGAGTTTTTCAATTTTACTATAGACAGAATCAAAAATAGGCATAGAGGTAAATACAGAGAAGACAATGACCATGAGTGGTAAGATGGAAAAGAGTGTGGACCATGAGAGACTTGAAGCATAATGCCCTAACTTGTCATCAAAAAGGTCTGAAAAAAAATCTCGTATAAAGAGATAATAGTTTTTTAACAGAACCGTAATTTGATAATTTTTATTCACTTGTCTATTCTTTTGGGATGGGCATTAGTTTGGTAATCCCATTTTCCCTGGGTTTAAAATATTATTTGGGTCAAAAGATTTTTTAATATCTTTAAACAGTTGTATCTCCATATCGTTAAACGCGATGCCCATAAATGGTGCTTTAGATGTGCCAATGCCATGCTCACCAGAGAGTGTGCCACCCATGTCAACAACCATTTGAAATATCTCTTCAATGGCATCATGTCCACGTTTGAGTTCTTCTTCATTGCTTCCATCTGTTACCATGACATTCACATGGATATTCCCATCACCCGCATGACCAAAACAAGGAACTTTAAAGTCATACTTATCACCAATGGCATAGATGGCTTTAAGTGCTTCTGGCAACATGGATCGTGGCACAGAGATGTCTTCGTTTAGCTTCTTATTTCCAAAAATGGTGATGGAAGGTGAAGCATTACGTCTAGCATACCAAAGTTTGTCTCTATGTGCTTTGTCATTGGCTACGATGAACTCTTGGACGTTGTTTTCTTTAAATGAAGCTTCTAAAGTCTCTAACTGAAAGGCTACCTCTTCAGGGACGTTGCCATCTACATCACCAATAAGTAAAGCTCCTGCATCTGCTGGGAGTTCTACACCTAGTTTTTCTTTAAGTGCTTGTACCACAAGTGCATCCATAAACTCCATAGCCACAGGGTTCGCTCCAGCCGAGAGAGACTTAAATACTGCATTCATAGCATCATCAACCGATGGGAAGATACCCATGTACCCTTTGGTGTATTTAGGCAGAGGGATAAGTTTGAGTGTAATTTCTGTCAGTACGGCCAGTGTACCTTCAGACGCTATAAGAATACCTGCTGTGTTGTACCCTGCCACATCTTTAATGGTACGTTTCCCTGCACGTATGACATCGCCATTGGCACGTACGGCTTTAAGTGCCATGACGTAGTCTTTAGTGAGACCATACTTGGCAGCTCTCATACCTCCTGCATTTTCAGATACATTTCCACCTAAAGTAGAGTATTCTTCACTTGCTGGGTCTGGTGGGTACATGAGTCCTACTGCTTCAACAGCCTTTTGTAAGTCCATGTTAATAACACCTGGTTGTACCACTGCTACCATGTTTTGCATGTCAATTTCGAGTATCTTGTTCATATGCTTTTCCATGCCTAGGATGATGCCACCATTTGTAGGTAAAGCACCACCCGTAAAGCCAGAACCTGCACCACGTGGGGTGATGACTATATGGTGTTCGTTACAGTATTTTAAAATGGCAGAAACATCCGCTTCATCTCTTGGAAAAACAACAGCTTCAGGCTCATAGCGTGTCCGTGTAGCATCATAGGAGTAGGCGATGAGGTGTGCTTTGTCGGAGTAGACGTTATCGTCACCCACAATATGTTTAAAATGTTTTATATGTTTCTTATCTAGCATCTTACAGTTGACTCATGATGTCATAAAAGTTTTGTTTGTTACTCGACGAGAACATACCCGACTCAATCTCATCAAAACGCATGAAAAATGGTGCTTCACCTTTTTTAGGTAGATTTGAAAGTCTCTTATTGCCCACGGTTTTACCCGATATAGGATCCAACAATTTAGCTGTGCCGTTATTGACAATATAAATAAGACCTACTTGATAGGTTTTGGCAAAGGTGCGAAGGTTTGACTTTGTAGGGATTTGATCACCTTGTTTTGCTAAAAAAAGTGCAAAAATATCTGGGTGAATCCAGTTTTTATTATTAGAAGCAATAATATTTGCATAGGTAGCTGCATTGGGTGCTAAAAGCAATACATTATCATATAAATAACCACCAATGACTTTATCTCCTGCATTTATAGGTGTTTTGATACCAGGAAGGTTTTTATGATGTATAACATCACGAGAGAGTAGTTTAATACTATGAGGGTTTTGTTGCTCAATGCGTCTTGTAATGGCTTGTAAATCATTGCCATAATTATGCACAATAACGCCACTCATACCATTGACTGGAAAAGCATGTTTGAGTGTGACAGTGTTGTCTGTTACGTCAGATACAACAGTTTGTACCGTCTGAGGGAAAAACCCTGCAAAAAGAGGGAGTGCCAAAAGGCAGATAAGTGCTATTTTACGCATAGCGATCCTTTGATTAAATATTTAACAACGATTATACAAGTTAAAGATAAGAATTTGCTTTAACAAATTCGGTTATAATGTGGTGAAATAAGAGATATAATGGAGTAAGATGAAATATATTTTAATCTTTTTTTTAACGTTTACTTCTTTGTTTGCAGCAAAAGTGACTGAGTCTAAATGGAAAAAAGGTCAAACATTTTCTCAGTATTTAGAGTCACGGAACATCTCTACAGAGCTTTTAAACGACATCTCAGCAGATGATAAGAAATTTCTTTCTGACATAGGTGATAGCAATAGTTTTTATGAGTTAAAAGATAAGCGAGGTAGACTGCTTCAGGTTCTTATACCCATTAGTGAAGTGATGCAAATACACTTAGCTAAAGCACATAAAGGGCATCGTTATAGTTTTGACATTATTCCCATAGAGTATGAAGTTAAAGAGTATTATGCCAATGTGAGCATTACCTCAAACCCCTATGCAGATACGTTAAAAACAACCAAAAACAAACAAGTAGCTAAGCGTTTGAGTAGTGCACTTTCAGATGTAATCAATGCTAAAAAGTTACGTAAAAATGATGAAATAAATGTGCTCTATACGCAAAAATCAAGAATGGGAAGACCCTATTTAATGCCAGACATACAAGTGGCAAGGGTGATGATGAGAGGGAAAGAAGAATTTGTTTATGTAGATGAAGATGGCGATGGTTTTGGACATGTGGGAAAGTCTGTAGCCTATACGGTTACAGGTAAGAAAAAAGTAACCTATACAAAAAAAGTGTCACAAAATAAGAAAAATTCACGTTTTATCATGCCTTTACGACGTGTACGGATTACCTCTCACTTTACCTATAGAAGATGGCATCCTATTTTAAAACGCTATAGACCACACCATGGTACAGACTTTGGAGCAAAAAGTGGTACACCACTCTTGGCTGTCAATGCAGGTAAGGTCAGTTTTTCTGGCTGGATGGGTGGCTATGGTAATGTAGTAAAAATAAAACATGCAGGTGGGTATGAGTCACTCTATGCACATCAGAGCAGACGGCGTGTGAAGAGAGGACAAAGTGTAAAAAAAGGGCAAATTATTGGTTATGTAGGAAGCACGGGTAGAAGTACTGGACCACACTTGCACTTTGGGCTTAAGAAACGTGGTAGATGGGTAAATCCTATGAATGTTTTGCGTAAAAAGTCTATTAAAACCTCGGTGTTGAAAAAGTTTACTAAGTATGAAGATGTGAAAACAACTAAATATAAAACCGTTGCTATAGAGGGTACAAAAGAGAATAAAGTAAAACTTTTAAAATATATAAAAGACAATAGAAAATCTTACGTGTGGAGTGACTAAAGTGCAAAATGAAATAGAAAATTTCCAATTACAGCCTTTGAAAAATGCGAAGTTTATACGTAGTTCTTTTGCAACCTACCGACAAAATGGTAAAGAAAAAAACTGGGAAATTGTTGAAGCCCATGACTCTGTAGCCATACTCATTTACCATAAAAACAAAGATGCTTTTGTTTTAGTGAAGCAGTTTAGACCTGCAGTTTATATACAAAATAACAATGGACTTACTGTTGAGCTTTGTGCAGGTATTGTAGACAAAAAACTCTCTTTAGTAGACATAGCAAAAGAGGAGATAGAAGAGGAGTGTGGGTATGCTGTAGTAGCAGAAAACATAGAAAAAATCACCTCTTTTCACACCTCTGTCGGTTTTGCAGGCTCAAAACAAACACTCTACTACGCAGAAGTAGATGAAAGTATGAAAGTCAGCGAGGGTGGTGGCATAGATGATGAACAAATAGAAGTAATATACCTACCTACATCTGAAGCAAAAGCGTTTATCTACAATGAAAGTATTGCTAAAACGCCTGGCTTGATGTTTGCGTTTATGTGGTGGTTTGGTAGAATTAGAAATTAGAAAAATCTTCTAATTGCTTTCACAATACCGTTTCAATAAACACTCATACGCCTCAATACGTCTATCTCTTAAAAATGGCCAAATGTCTCTTACTTCTTTTGTGCGGTCATGGTCTATGTCTACATAAAGAATAGTCTCTTCTTGAGAGTCAGCTTGGGCTAACATTTCTCCTTGTGCTCCACAAACAAAAGAGTTGCCCCAAAACCTTGTGCCAGCCATGACACCTGAACTGTCTGCTTCAAAACCTACACGGTTAGAACTTAGCACAGGAATAGCATTTGCAATGGCGTGTGAGCGTTGTATGGTGACCCAAGCGTCAAGTTGTCTTTGTTGCTCTTCTTCGCTGTCTTCATCGAACCAACCTATGGCTGTGGGGTAGATGAGAAGTTGGGCACCTTTAAGTGTCATGATGCGTGCTGCTTCAGGGTACCATTGGTCCCAGCATATGAGAACACCTAGCTTACCGACACTTGTTTGTATGGGTTCGAAGCCTATGTCACCTGGTGTAAAGTAAAACTTTTCATAAAACCCTGGGTCATCGGGTATATGCATTTTACGGTACTTACCTGCTACTGTACCATCTTTTTCAAAGACAACAGCAGTGTTGTGGTAAAGTCCAGCAGTACGTTTTTCAAAAAGAGAGGTGACTAAAACAATGTTATTTTCTTTTGCAACATTTGCCCAGTAGGCTATGTCATCATTAAAATCATTGGCATAGGCAAAAAATTTCGTATCTTCACTTTGACAAAAGTACTCTGTCTGGTGTAGCTCTTGTAGTATCACAAGGTTCGCAGCACTTTGTGCTGCTTCTTCTATTTTTTGGGTAGTTATTTGTATGGTTTCTTTTTGATTGTTATGAAACTTTTGTTGTATGAGTGCCACTTTCATTAATATACCACCTGCATAGTAGAACAGTGTAGGCTTCCACCTTGTTCTATGAGTTTAAGACAATTAATAGGGATTATCTCTTTATCTGGAAATAATTTTTTAAATATCTCGTGCACTATTTTATCATTATTATCACTATAGGTAGGGTAAAGTAGTGCATGATTTGTGATGAGAAAATTTGCATAGGTAGCAGGAAGTCTTTCTTTCTGTTCATTGTATATGGCTTTTGTCATAGGAAGTGGTACAAGTGTATAAGGTTCGTTGTCTAGTGTTTGAAATGTCTTTAATTCTTTTTCCATAGCTTGCAGTGCTTTGTAATGCTCATCATCTTTGTCATCAGACTTAAGATAAACTATTGTTTTTCTATTGACAAAACGAGCCAATGTGTCAATGTGCGAGTCTGTGTCATCCCCTGCTAAGTAGCCATTTTCTAACCATAAAATACGCTCTACCCCTAAAAGATGTTTTAACTTTTTTTCTACAGCTTCTTTAGTGAGTCCTCCGTTTCTATTGGGGTTACATAGGCACTGGATAGTGGTGAGTAACGTGCCTGCTCCATCACTCTCAATAGAGCCTCCTTCAAGTACAAAGTCTATGCTTTCTAAGGGTGTTGTTCCCATGTAGCCTTTTTTGTGTAAAGCAGTATTGACAAGGTTGTCAAGACTTGCATTAAACTTACCTCCCCAACCATCAAAAGTAAAGTCTAGTAGTTTGTTTTGTTCCTTTTCTTTAATGCCAATATATCCATAGTCACGAATCCACGTGTCATTGGTAGCAATTTCTATAAAAGTGAGGTTTCTTGGTGAACAAAACAATGAAGCTATTTTTTCTGTATCTTTACAGATAATATACACAGCTTGTCCGTAGGCAATAGCTTGTGCTATGCGAATAAAAGGGGAGAGTGAAGCTTTTAAGTCATCATCTGCCCAGTCTGTCTCTTCATGTGGAAAACTCATTAAAATACATTGTTGCTTTTCCCATTCTGCGGGCATGACTCTCATTTTTATTCCTTCGTTCAAATACAATGAACAAGATTATTAATTTTATTGGCTATAATCACTTATGGCATTTATTAAACTAAACAAACAACATTTTTATCATAATCTTAACCAAATAGCACTTCAAACTGGCTCTGTAGATAAAATTGCTATGGTACTCAAAGACAATGCGTATGGACATGGTTTACAATACATAGGTAATCTTGCGTCAGAATTTGGCATTAGGCATGCTGTGGTAGGTACAACGCAAGAGGCTAGGGAGATTGCGTCTTTGTTTGACACCGTACTTGTGTTGGGCGATACAATACAGCAGGACAAAAAACTCTCTTTTGCTATTAACTCTATAGATGTAATAGACAAAGCACCAAAGGGTGCACGTGTGGAACTAAAAGTAGACACAGGCATGCACCGTAACGGCATAAGCGTAGGTGAACTAGAAGATGCACTGAAACGCATTGAGCAAAAAGAACTTAGGCTTGTGGGTGTTATGACACATTTTAGAAGTGCAGATGAGTTAAGTTCAGAACTCTTTTGGCAGCAAAAAAAGTTTGAGAGTATAAAACAAATAGTCAAAGAAGCTGGTTTTACTAATGTGAGGTTTCACTCACATAACTCAGCAGCTACACTAAGAACAAAACACTTTAGTGAAGACTTGGTACGTGTAGGCATAGGTGCTTATGGATATAACGAACTTCCAAATGCTTTTGACAAAATGACGTTAAAGCCTGTCATGGAACTCTGGGCAAAAAGAGTCTCTACGCGTGTATTGCAAAAAAATGAACGTGTAGGGTATGGAGGTACTTTTACAGCCTCTAAAGAGATGAAAGTCTCTACCTATGACTTAGGGTATGGAGATGGTTGGTTTAGAGCAGCTAAGGGTGATGCATTTAAAACAGCAGAGGGTTTACCTATTTTAGGAAGGGTTTCTATGGATTTTATTTCACTAGAAAGTACTAAAGATGAAGTATGTATTGTCAGCAATGCACAAGATGCAGCAAAACAGTTAGGCACTATCTCTTATGAAGTAATGACAACTTTAAACCCTAACATACAAAGAGATGTGGTATAGGGTTAAGTATGTTTAAATTTGTATTTAAACTCGTACTCCTATTGATATTGCTAGGCTCTCTCGCCATGCTCTATACACGACACTATTACTTCATTCCTGCACAGATACAAGAAGACCCTTTACCAAAAGTACAGACTTTGATGACAGAAGAGAAGTATAGTGATGCCTATGAGTATTTAGACTATTTTATGCAGTTTGACTATATGAAAGAAAATGCAGAAGCACAGAAGATTTATGAGGCTTTACGTTTGAAGCGTAACTCTTTTGCATATAAAAAAGACAAAATACTAGAAGGCATACTTACAGGTAAAAGTGACGAATTGAGTGGGCAAGTCTCAGCCATAGGGTCAGACTTTTTTCTCTTTGGTGACATACGTGATTTAATCATCCAAGGCAAAAACTATTTTAATAAAGAAGAGGTTGATGGTGTACTTGTGGGGCTTTCCAGTGTAGGGTTGGTGGCAAGTGCAAGTACACTTTTTACTGCAGGTGCCTCAACTGCTCCAAAAGCAGGAATGAGTGTACTGAAGCTGGCACGTAAACAAAAATATATGCCAAATTGGTTGGCTAAATTCATCACCAAAGAGGCAAAAGTTGTTGCGAAAACAAAAAATATAAAGAATGTAAAGCCTCTTTTAGAGAGTGTGCAGATACTTTACAAAAATGCAGGACTTAAGGGGAGTATGAAGTTACTTTCAAAAAGTAAAAATATCATGCACCTGTCGACTATTTCTAAATATGCAAAGCGTTTTGGAAAAGAGAGTCATATTTTACTCAAAACAACCAATGGTAGCATACTTAAGCATCTACCAACCATAGGAAAATCTACAACAAAAAATATAAAAGTAGCTTCAACATTTGGTGAAAATGGCTTAAAGTCTCTTAGTAAGGTAGGAGAAAAAAGCTTTATGAAAAGTCTTAAAACCTATAAAAGCATTGCAAAAGTAGGTCATAAAGGTGAGTATTTAAAAATCATACTCAAAGGTATAAATATGCTAAATGATGTTGTTTTATGGATTATTTCTTCCATTTCTGGGCTTTTATTGTTGCCATGGAGACGTAGAAAAGTAAATGTATCATAAGGTAGTATTTCTAATCTAATGCAAAAGGAGCAAGATATGAAGATGTTTGATAATGATGATTTGGGAAAATTAATTTTAAGATTCATGATAGGAGGTCTCATGTTATTTCATGGTGTGGCTAAGTTACAACATGGTGTAGGGTTTATTGAAGATAAGCTACTTGACAATGGACTTCCGACTATCATAGCATATGGTATCTACATCGCTGAGGTCGTAGCACCTATACTTATTATTTTAGGGATTAAAGTAAGACTCTCAGCCTTTACTATTGTCTTTGCTATGATAGGTGCTATCTATTTGGTACATATGAAAGATATTTGGACACTCTCAGGAGGTGGTGCATGGGGCGTTGAAGTACAAGTATTTTTCTTACTAGGTGCATTGGCTATTGTCTTTATGGGTTCTGGAAAATACGTAGTACAAGGTAAGAGTCATTGATTATATGTTTTTAATATGACAGATGATGTAAACAATAGAGAAATTATTTTTAAGGGTATTGAGCAATCTTATTATTATGAGGGTTATGTTGTTGAAGCTGAAAGATAGCTAATATTTTAGCTATAATAGTAAAAATAACCCTAAAAAGGCTAATATGTTATCTTTTTTACCAAAAACTTCAAAAGACATTAGCGAAGAACTTCGAGCTAAATTTAAAGCTAGACGAAAGAGTTTGAACTATGCACAAGATGAATTGGCTACGCGTTCAGGTGTGAGTCTTGGTTCACTTAAACGTTTTGAGAGTTCTGGAAAAATCTCTTTGGAGTCGTTGTTGAAGTTGGCTTTGGTTTTGGAGTGTTTGGATGGGTTTGAAGAAGTTTGTAAACCTAAAGAAGCGATGCCTGAAAGTATAGAAGATTTGTTATGAGTGAAATGATTATTTATGAGGATGGAAATTTTTCTATTGAAATATCTATTGATGAAGATACATTATGGTTAAGTGCAGAGCAGATAGCAACTGTTTTCGGTGTAAATCGTCCTGCTATTGTTAAACATATTGGTAATATTTATAAAACTAATGAATTGGATAAAGATGCAACCTGTTCCATTTTGGAACAGGTTGCTAAAGATGGCAAAAAAAGAAAAATGAATTTTTATAATCTTGATATGATTATTGCTAGTGGGTATAGAGTCAATTCAAAAAAAGCTACCTCTTTTAGGCGATGGGCAACTAATATTTTAAAAGACCATCTCTTTAAGGGGTACACGCTAAACCAAAAGCGTCTACAACAAAAAAGCTTACAAGAGTTTAACCAAGCCATAGCACTGCTACAAACAACCATAAATCAAGAAAACCTAGCATGTG
>JAYEFI010000112.1:0-2504 GCA_034658615.1 Campylobacterota bacterium | reverse complement strand
AAGGCTAAAAGTTAAAGTCTTTGAAGTTTTTTAAGTCCTTCTTTTACAAGTGTACTTGTATCACCACTAGAACCAGCAAGTGCCTTTTTGATGGCATCTTTCTTAAATCCTAAACTCTCCAATGCCATTACCGCATCTCCAACATTGGAAGAGGTAGTTTCATCTTCATTGCCATCTACTATAAAATCTGCTAACTCTACAAGTATTCTACTCGCTGCTTTAGGACCAATGCCTGGTACACGTTTTAACATACTTACATCTTTTGAAGCCACTACCTTGGAAAATGTGCTAGGTGTAAAAGTAGAGCAAATAGCCAACCCTACCTTTGGACCTACACCATTTATTTTAAGTACGGTATCAAACATCTGTTTTTCATTGCCATCTATAAATCCAAAAAGTTGATTAGTATCTTCTCGAATTATTTGTGTGACAAAGAGTTTTACCTTATTTTCTACTATTGTATTGGATGTATTTAAAGAAACATGCACTTCATAGACAAGCCCATTAACATTTAAATGTACAAACGTAGGGTCTTTACGTTCAATACTTCCTTCTATGCCAACTATCATTGTTTTATCCTCATAATTAAATATATAAACGAAGTATATCAAGAGTTAGTTCCATCTGAAGAAAAAATGTCAAATTGTCATACTTTTCATGTTATTATGCTGTAAATATTTAAAAGGATGTCTATGAATGACAAGTTAAATGGTAAATGTTACTGCAAAAGTGGTTTAGACTTTTCACAATGCTGTGAACCTTTTTTACGTGTAGACAAAGTACCCAATACCGCCTTGGAACTAATGCGTTCACGCTACAGTGCCTACTGCATTGGTGATGTGAACTACTTACAAGCTACCACACACGACCATACATGGAGTGATGAAGAACTAAAGTTTATACAAGACTGGGCAGACAACAGTCTTTGGCAACATTTAGAGATAGTCTCATCAAGTGATGATACAGTAGAGTTTAAAGCCTACTATATCTTTGAAAACAAACAACACTTACATCATGAGAAATCTACTTTTATCAAAATAAATGATATGCATAAGTATGTAGATGGAGAAATATATGAAGATAAAGTAGATTTTTTGCGTAATGCAGTCTGTATTTGTGGTTCAGGTCAAAAATATAAGCGTTGTTGTTTTAAAAAGATAAAATAGTCATAATAATGGTAAAATACATCTAAAAATGTAAAGACTTCCTTATGAAACTAAAATCTATCTTCACTAACTCATTTGGTATACTCCTTTCACGTATTTTTGGATTTTTGCGTGATGTAGTGATGGCGTCTGTACTTGGGGCTGGTTATTGGAGTGATATATTTTTTCTTGCAAACAGGTTGCCAAACCTCTTTAGAAATATCTTTGCTGAAGGGGCATTTACTCAGGCTTTTATGCCTTCTTTTGTTGCTTCACGGCAAAAAGGGGTTTTTTCTACGGCTATATTTTTAAGGTTTTCTCTTTATATTATTTTTGGTTCTTTGGTGGTTACTTTTGCACCTGAATTCATTACCAAACTTCAAGCTTTAGGGTGGGATGCTACACGCATAGCAGATACTGCACCCCTAACAGCCATAAACTTTTGGTACTTGTATCTTATATTTATCGTTACTTTTATAGCTACACTTTTACAATATAAAGAACACTTTGTTACCACCGCCATGTCTACTGTACTTTTAAATCTATCTATGATAGTTGCCCTTCTGCTTTTTATGAAAGATGACCCAAAAACTATTGCCTATGCTTTAAGTATCTCTGTATTGGTAGGTGGTGTATTACAGGTTTTAGTACATCTAATAGCACTGCATAAACTAAAACTTACTAGGCTCTTGGTGGGTGGTTGGAAATATAGAAAACATAAAAATACACAGGAAGAAAAAAAGAAATTTACCAAGCTTTTCATACCTGCTGTTTGGGGTGGTTCTAGTATGCAGATAAACAGTTTTGTAAGTACCATATTGGCATCATTTCTCATCACGGGTTCGGTCTCTTACCTTGCTTATGCACAACGATTGTTTCAACTTCCCCTTGGTTTGTTTGCCATTGCTACAGCCACGGCACTCTTTCCTAGTATCTCAAAAGCATTAAAAAACAATGATGAACAAACAGCCTACAGTAACCTAGACAAAGGGTTCTGGCTACTTAGCTTTTTGTTAGGATTTGCTACTTTAGGGGGTATGTTACTCTCCCAACCCATTATATGGCTTCTTTTTGAACGAAATCAATTTAATGCACAGCAAACAGTAGCTACGGCTGAAGTATTGAGTATGTTTATGCTTGGTCTTTTACCTTTAGGACTTGCAAAACTTTTTTCTCTTTTTCTTTATGCTTCCTACCGTCAAGGAAAAGCTGCCAAAATAGCCACTATTTCTGTAGTTGTCAATATTGTTGCATCTCTTCTGCTTATGAAGCCTATGGGTGCATCTGGTTTAGCTCTTGCAGGAAGTATTGGTGGTTGGGTCTTGTTTATACTCACAGTAAAAGAGGTAGGAGTAGATA
>JAYEFI010000111.1:0-2529 GCA_034658615.1 Campylobacterota bacterium | reverse complement strand
GTAATATGAAAACCGATTTATATTAACATTACGATAAAATACTCTTAATAATTTATTAGGATACAACTATGTCTAAAAAGATGGCTTCTGCCAGAATATCTACTGATTCTTCGGAATTACTTACGCAACTTAATAATTCATTACCTTTTGATAAGGTTCTTTACTCTGAAGATATAGAAGGGTCTCGTGCTCATGCGTATATGCTTGGTGAACGTGGTATTATTTCTAAAGAGGATTTATCTAAAATCGATAGTGGTTTAGCAAAGATAAAACAAAAAATTGATGATGGAAATATAGTCTTAGATGGTGATGATGAAGATATACATATGGCTATAGAACGTCATTTGACTGAGCTTATAGGTGATGCAGGTAAGCGTTTACACACAGCTCGAAGTAGAAATGATCAAGTAGCACTTGATTTTAGGATGTTTGTACAGAGAAATAGTCTGGCTATATCTACATTACTTTTAGAAAATATTAATACGTTTATAGATGTTGCTGAAAAGAATGCTGAAGTGATACTTCCTGGTATGACACATTTACAACATGCACAGCCTATAAATTTTGGTTTTCATATGATGGCTTATGCTAGTATGTTTAAGCGTGATTATGAGCGTTTTATAAGTTCTTATGAGCGTAATAATCTATCTCCAATAGGTTGTGCAGCATTGGCTGGCACTCCTCATGATGTTGACAGAAGGATAACAGCTAAGAAGCTTGGTTTTAATGCTCCTACGCTTAATTGTCTTGATACGGTAAGTGACAGAGACTTTGCCCTTGAGATACTTTTTAACATTAGTACTATGATGATGCATATAAGTCGTTTGAGTGAAGAGCTTATTATTTGGAGTACAAGTGAGTTTTGCTTTGTGACACTAAGCGATAGACATGCAACGGGAAGTTCTATTATGCCACAAAAGAAAAATCCTGATATTCCTGAGTTACTACGTGGTAAAACAGGACGTGTAAATGGTAACCTCATTTCCCTACTGACTGTAATGAAAGGTTTGAGTCTTGCATATAACAAAGATATGCAAGAGGATAAAGAAGGGGTTTTTGATTCTGTAAGAACGGCACTTCTTTCTCTACAGGTTATGAATGAAATGATAGCTGATATGACAGTGAATGTAGATAAAATGGAGAAAGCATGTATGATAGGGCATCTCTCTGCTACTGATTTGGCTGATTATTTGGTAAAAGTTGCAGGACTTCCATTCCGTGATGCGTATCATATAGTAGGGAATGTGGTTAATTTAGCAGAGGAGAAAGGTTTAGACATCTCTGAATTGAGTTTAGAAGATTTACAGAGTATCGATGACCGTATTGGTGAAGATGTTATAGAGCTTCTTGATAATAGAGCTTCTATGAATGCACGTACATCTGAAGGTGGTACAGCGACTGTGCGTACGCTAGAACAAGTGAAGCTTTTAAAAGAGTGGCTAGGTTCTCAAGAGCAGTTATAATGAAAATATCTTTTTTATTTTTTTCATGGGTTGTTTTTGCTACATCTATCTATGGGCATGGCATTTCCTCTGAAGATATGCAGAGCATGGCTGATGGGGGTAATCTTCATTATGTATGGTTAGGTGCTACACATATGCTTAGTGGATATGACCATTTATTGTTTTTATTTGGAGTAGTATTTTTTCTTATTTCTGTTAAAGATATAGTCAAATTTGTTACTGTGTTTACTTTAGGACATAGTATTACGCTACTATTTGCTACATTTATGGGTATAAGTGCAAATTATTATTTGATAGATGCTGTGATAGCTTTGAGTGTTATCTATAAAGCATTTGATAATAATAAGGGTTTTGAAAATTATTTAGGCGTGAAGTCTCCAAATTTACTGATAATGGTTTTTACATTTGGGCTTATTCATGGTTTTGGACTTTCTACTAGGCTTCAACAATTGCCTTTAGGTGAACAAAATTTTGATATGTTTTTAAAAATTGTTTCATTTAACATAGGTGTAGAAGTAGGGCAGGTTATAGCACTATTTTCTATGCTTATTGTGTTAAATATATGGAGAAGAACAGTATCGTTTGTACGTTTTTCTAGAGTGGCTAACCATGTGTTAATGATGGCTGGTTTTTTGTTGTTTTTAATGCAAATGCATGGCTACTTACATACAACACATGAGGAAGAGTTTGGTTTTAATGCAGACGAACATTACCATATACACCTAGATATGGAAAAAACTAAAAAAAGAGACTATGTTTACGATAGTTTATAAAAGGAAAAATATGCAAAAAATGATAAAAGTAACAGTTGCTACACTATGTGTCATGGGACTAACACCACTTAATGCGGAAGAGCATCATGACCATAAAGGGCATGTACATAGTCACGATAAAGGACATACGCATGGCCCACGTAAAGAGGGTGATAGTGTGTATTTAAGACCAATGAAAGAGAATAGGAAAAATATAGCTGTAAATGCCAAAAAAGAGGTTGAAAAGCTGGTTTTAAAAAAGAAGATTCCTGCGAGTTGGGCATTGGTAGAAGTGGCAAAAACAGAGAAAACAA
>JAYEFI010000110.1:0-2559 GCA_034658615.1 Campylobacterota bacterium | reverse complement strand
AAGGTAGCAATAAAACCTAACTTTCCAGCGATGTCAGCTGCTAACCCAGTAGAAGAAAAAGCAGCAGCTATACTAAAACCTGCCCCAAATAAGAAAATAATTTCATACGGTATACTCCGTGTATCTTCCCACTCTAAAAAACCTATGTGTGGCACAAACATAAGCAATCCAAACCCTAACAGTACAAGTTTTTCATCTAGTGCTACACCTAAAGCTTGTTTGGCAAAAGTATTGGCTACTAACACCACTGCTAGTGTAGAGAGTATCATTGCCAATCTCTTTTGAGGTGCTGTGAGATTTTGCGTATCATGGTTTATGTCTTCAACACATTCGTCTTGCACTCCTAAAGAAAGTAAATACGGCATGATTAAGAGCATCATACCTACTACAGGAAGCATAAGTAGCATCCACTCACCAAATGCCAATATAGGTAAATTCTTGTCCTCTAAGAACCCAAGGAGTATAAGGTTTGGTGCAGTCCCTATGGGAGTCAGTATCCCTCCCATAGAAGCACCATATGCAGTAGCCAACAAAAAACGTACCTTTAGCTTAATGTTATCACTCAAAAACAGAGCTATAGGCATCAACATTAATGTAATGGTCGTATTTGAGAGTATAGAGCTTAACAGTGCAGAAGTGATAGCAAGCGCATAGATGATACCCCTAGACGTCTTTGGGAAAAAACTCAAAAGTTTAGAGGAAAAGTACTTGTGTAACCCTATCTTTTCTATGGCAATAGCCAACATAAATCCGCCCAAAAATAAAAAGATAATAGACTTAGAGTAGTTTGATGTCACTTCTGATGTCTCTAATATACCAAAACTAGGGAAAAGAAGTATAGGCAGTATGGAGACGGCTCCTAAAGGCATGGCTTCATTGGTCCAAAGTGTCACTAAAAATGCCACCAATGCAATGAGTACTGCATGTTGTGTAGAAAACCCCAATGATGCTAGTCCAAAAAATACTAATCCTATAATAATAGCTATTACAATACCTCTCATATACACTCCTTTTTAGATAGTAAAAAATGATATTTATATCATTTGAATTATAAAATAAATAAGAAAGCTAATATTTTTGTTGGGTTGTATTCAGATTTGAATGTTTGGGTAAGGAAGGCTACATGTTCGTAGCTGAGTGTCTGAAACTAAATTTCGATACCCCCGTTGCTAAAGCATAAGAGGGGTACACTCATCATTCAAAGATGAGTACAAATCAATGAAAAGATTAGTTTTCGTCTTGGTTTACGATTTTACCTGCAGAAATCCACGGCATCATTTCACGAAGAGAGTTACCAGTTTTAGTGATAAGCTTTTCTTTATCATTCGCTCTTTCAGCGTTCATACGCGGGTAACCTGATTGACCTTCTAAGATAAAGTCTTTAGCAAATCTACCATCTTGAATTTCTGTTAAGATGTCTCTCATCGCTTGTTTTGACTCAGCATTGATAACTCTTTTTCCAGAAACATAGTCTCCATACTCTGCCGTATTAGAGATAGAGTATCTCATGTCAGCGATTCCGCCCTCAAACATAAGGTCAACGATAAGCTTAAGCTCATGTAAACATTCGAAGTATGCAAGTTCTGGTGCGTATCCAGCTTCTGTAAGTGTTTCAAAACCAGCTTGTACTAGAGACGCAGCTCCACCACAAAGTACTGCTTGCTCACCAAATAAGTCAGTTTCAGTTTCGTCTTTGAAAGTTGTTTCAATAATAGCAGTTCTACCACCACCGATAGCCGATGCATAAGAAAGTGCAAGCTCTTTAGTTGTACCACTTGGGTTTTGACCAACAGCGATAAGATCTGGTATACCACCACCTCTTACAAACTCAGAACGTACTGTATGCCCTGGTGCTTTAGGAGCAATCATTGTTACATTGATGTCTTTTCTTGGGTTTACTCTTCCATAGTGGATGTTAAAACCATGTCCAAATGCAATAGTAGCACCTTGCTTTAGGTTTGGCTCTATTTCTGCTTCATAAATCTCTTTTTGATTTTCATCTGGAAGAAGAATCATAATTACATCTGCTTTAGCTGAAGCTTCAGCAACAGTCAATGTTTCAAAACCTTTAGCAATAGCTTTAGACCATGAAGAACCTTCTGGTCTAAGACCAATAACAACTTCTACACCAGAATCTCTAAGATTTTCTGCGTGTGCGTGCCCTTGTGAACCGAAACCGATCATTGCTACTGTTTTAGATTTGATGATATTGATATCACAATCTTTGTCATAATATACATTTAAACTTGACATGTATTATCCTTGAGTATTTTTATAATTTCGCGATTATAGCAAAATATAGCTTATTAACTAAATTTTATCTGCATTTGTCATCTACCCTGCTGATTTACAAGGAGCTATTAAAGGGATGTTGGGGAATGTGTTTAAGAAATAATTTTATTTTGCTTCCTTCTAAAAAATCATTAAAAACCTGTCAAATTGTCATGTTTTTATAGTTTACATTGCTTGTAATTTTGGCTATTCGCAAAACAAGTGACTTTTAGTAGATTTCTTTTCTATGTGCAACCCTAATGACAGTAATGACAAGGAGATTATTTT
>JAYEFI010000109.1:0-2567 GCA_034658615.1 Campylobacterota bacterium | reverse complement strand
GGTGCTTCAGGTGCTGTAGGAGAAGAACTTTTTAGGGTACTTGATGACGTAGCGTTTCCCATTGGTTCTATACTCCCACTTGCCAGTGCAAGGTCAGTAGGTGAAGAAATTGAATGTCAAGGTAAAAGTTATAAAATAGAAGAACTCACCGAAGAAGTATTTAAAGGCAAAGAGATAGACATAGCCTTTTTTTCAGCTGGTGGAAGTATCTCTGAGAAGTATGCTCAGTACGCAGTAGATGCTGGAGCTGTGGTTATTGACAACACTTCACATTTTCGTATGGACACAGATGTGCCATTGGTTGTACCTGAAGTCAACCCTGAAGATATAGAGTGGTGGGAAGAGAGAGGGATCATTGCTAACCCTAACTGTTCTACTATACAAATGGTGCAACTTTTGAAACCTCTTCATGATTTGTATGGCATCAAAAGAGTAGATGTCAGTACATACCAAGCTGTTTCTGGTGCAGGAAAAGAGGGTATGGAAGAGCTTGTCCGACAGATGCAAGACTTCTTTGCCTTTAAGCTAGGCGAGAGTGAATGTAAAGCATTTGCTCATCAAATAGCACTCAATGTCATTCCTCATATTGATGTACCACAAGAAAATGGCTACACCAAAGAAGAGATGAAAATGGTCAACGAGACAGCAAAAATTATGGGGACAGAGTTTCCTCTAAGTGCTACTTGTGTACGTGTGCCTGTTTTACGCTCACACTCTGAAGCTATTACCATCCATTTTGCTGATGGGGTGAAGGTAGATGTTGAAAAGTCAAGAGAAGTACTTGATGCTTTTGAAAATGTCACAGTCATTGACGATATGTCTAAAAATGAGTACCCTATGCCTATTATCTCAACAGATACAGATGAGACGTATGTAGGGCGTATAAGAAAAGATATTTATGCAGACAATATTTTGCATATTTGGGGAGTGGCTGATCAAGTAAGAGTAGGTGCAGCTACCAATGCTGTGCGTATTGCACAAAAATGGATAAAGTTAAAGGAAAATGCTTAAATGTTAGAAAGATTGTTTGAAAGTATTATTTGGAATAGTAGGTTTATTGTTATTTTAGCAGTTGTATTTGGGCTTATTGGTGCAGTGGTGCTTTTTGTTGTAGCGTCTATGGATATTTGGACGGTAGCAGTGTATACTTTTGATACGATTATCACGCATGCTCACCCTGAGAACTTTCATGAAGATATTGTGGCAGGTATCATTGGTGCTGTAGATTTGTATCTTATTGCCGTGGTGATGTTTATTTTTTCTTTTGGTTTGTATGAATTGTTTATTTCTGACATTGCGGCAGCAGATGGGAAGAATGGTTCAAAACTT
Organism: Campylobacterota bacterium; assembly: GCA_034658615.1. Taxonomy (GTDB): domain Bacteria; phylum Campylobacterota; class Campylobacteria; order Campylobacterales; family Sulfurovaceae; genus Sulfurovum. Next base: position 1,238 of record JAYEFI010000109.1, on the reverse strand, counting down.
TTGGCTATCCACTCTCTTGACCAGCTTAAAGACAAGATTGCTAAAGTGATTGTCATGGTATTGGTTGTAAGCTTTTTTCAAAAAGTACTACATACAGATTTTACAACACCATTAGAGATGTTGTATTTTGCACTGTCTATTGCTGCGTTGGCAGTAGGATTATTCTTTTTAAATAAGGTAGGTAAATAATGGGAAAAATATTTGTAGATGCATGTTTAGGCAAAGAGACACCATACACACCAGTGTGGATGATGAGACAAGCAGGACGTTACCTGCCAGAGTACATGGCAGTACGTGCTGAGGCTGGAAATTTCCTTAACCTTTGCCATAACCCTGAAAAAGCAGCAGAAGTCACCATACAACCACTAGACATAGTAGGTGTAGATGCAGCCATTTTGTTTTCTGACATTTTGGTCATACCAGATGAGATGGGTATGGATTTGTCTTTTGTGAAAGGTGAAGGTCCAAGGTTTTCTGACCCACTCACAAGTCAAGCTGATTTAGACAGACTTATAGGTGGAGACGAAGCAGCATCTAAATTGACATATGTTTTTGATACCATCAAGCTTCTACGTAAGCAACTAGATGAAAGAGGTGACGAGATAGCCCTCATAGGCTTCACAGGAGCTCCTTGGACACTTGCTACATACATGATAGAAGGACAGGGAACTAAAACATACAACATTTGTAAAAAAATGATGTACTCTAACCCTGAACTACTACACAACATACTCGCTAAAGTGACTGAAGTAGTGAAACTTTACATGGAAAAACAGATTGAAGCTGGTATTGATGTAGTACAAATTTTCGACTCATGGGCAGCAGCCATAGAACCAGGTAAATACGATGAGTTTTCATGGAAGTATATGGTAGAAATAGCAGACCACTTAAAATCTAAATATCCAGATACACCTATCATCATGTTTCCTAAAGGTGTGGCTTCATTCATAGAACGTGGGCAAGTCTACGGAAACTTTGATGTCTTCGGTGTAGACTGGGGTACACCTATGTCAATGGCTAAAGAGAAACTAGGAGACAAGTATGTACTCCAAGGAAACATGGAGCCATGCCGTCTTTACTCAAAAGAAGCAACAACTGCTTGTGTAGAAGCCATACAAGAAGTAATGGGTGGTAAAAGACACATCTTTAACTTAGGTCATGGTATCTTACCCGATGTACCAGTAGATAATGCAAAACATTTTGTAAGTGAGTGTCAGAGAGTCTCTGGCAAAAAATAA
>JAYEFI010000108.1:0-2577 GCA_034658615.1 Campylobacterota bacterium | reverse complement strand
TATGATAGGTAGCCGAAGAGACCTCACCTTCTACCATAGTATGCATAAAGGTGGCTTCTAAGAGAGATTTTATCTTGGTGTTGAGAGAGCTTACGCTCATCATTGTTTGTGACATTATGCCTCCGTAAGGTGTTGTCCCAAGACAACACCGAAACTAAATCTTTTACTTGGTGTTGTCAGGGACAACATCCTACATTATTTCTTTTGTGCCACTAAAAGCGTAGAAATCCCCATAGAAAAACTCTTTGTATACTTCATTTCAAAACCAGCTTCTTCAAGCTCTTGTGCTAACATTTCAGTAGTTAAAAACTCTTCAATAGACTCTGGTAAATACTTATACGCCTCATAATTTTTAGAGATAAAACCACCCACACGTGGCAATACCTTTTTCATACCAAAATCTACCATTTTATCTACTATCCCACTTCGTTCTTGTTTCGTAAATTCTAGTATCACAACAAGCCCATCAGGTTTTAATGCTCTGTGAAACTCTTGTAGTGCCTCTACACGGTCCACCACATTACGTATACCATAAGAGATAGAGATAACATCTGTACTTTCATCTTCTACAGGTAAATCCTGTGCTTTTCCTTCTATAAACTCTGCAAAGTCTACTTTACTGCGTGCCACTTCCAACATGCCCACTGAAGGGTCTATGCCTACATAGTTGTTTATGGTTACATCATTTTTAGCAGCTTGTTCTTTCCAGTAGACAAGTAAGTCACCTGTGCCAGTAGCCACATCTGTTACCTGACCTAGCTCTTTTCTTCCTAGTATCTCAAAAGCTTTATCACAGCCTTTTTTACGCCATTGTATGTCTATGCCCATACTAAGTACTCTATTTGCCTTGTCATACGTAGAGGCTATGTCATCAAACATGCCTACTATTTTGTCTTGTTTTTCTTGGTTATTCTCTAGTTTTTCAATGCCCAATTTTTTTGCTCCATATCATCAAATCTACATCTTTTTTACTTTGATGTAAAAATGCTAAATTCATTGTAGTATTATAGGTTAAAGTATTAGAAGACAGCTTAGGTGTTTGATACACAAGCATCCAATCTATTTTCTCTTTGAAAGCTTCAAGCATACCCTCTCCACCCTCAACCATCACAAAAGACGGCTTGTCTAAAAAGTCTAAATTCTGTGTCACTTCTACTTTTCTATTTGATACAGAAAACAGAGGTATCTCTCTGTCAAAGTTATCTTCTTTAGTATAGATCACAACATTGGGTGCCCTGCCCTCTGTAAATCTACAGTCAAGTGTTGGTCTATCTACTCTTACTGTATTACCACCTATACACAAAATATCACAATCTTCTCGTAGTTGATGCACATGTTTTAACGATTCTTTAGAGCTCAAATAACCACCACCTATACGTCCATTACTCGTTTGTGCAATTTTAAACAACACAAAGGCACGTTTTTGCCATATCATAAAGGGTTCTATGAGTGATTTACACTCTTTTTCTAACACACCAATTACTATTGTCGGGGTGAGGACACCCCGACCTACAATTTCCATACCACCAGAATGCTCTTCTATAGTATCCCTCGTGCCTATGACGACTTTTTCTAAATTGAGTGACGCCAATAAGCTAGCACATGAAGGAGTCTTTCCCTTGTGTGAGCAAGGCTCTAGTGTCACATAAATAGTACATTTTGAAAAGAAATCTTTAGGTAAAGAGCGTAAAAAAGCATGTGCTTTTTGGGCGTCAGTAGGGTCAAAATCTATATTTGAACTTTCTAATACTTCATAGGCTCTTGTAAGTGCCAACACTTCCGCATGAGAAGTACCCGCTTTTTGATGTGCTGCTACCGCTAGTATTTTACCATCTTGTACAACAACAGCACCCACTGTAGGGTTAGGGTAAGTCAAACCTTGATACTCCCAAGCTTTGTTTAGGGCTAGTTGCATGTAAAATTCATCGGTCATGCCTATATTCATAATAATCTCATCTCCCAGTCTTCAGTAAAACCTAAAGCTTCTAGTGGTATTTCAAAATATTCTTGCAAAAGCTTTTTAATCTTTTCAGAAAATTTAATACCATAACAATGATGCACCACATCATCTTTCCCCAACCAGTCTATGTATGGCATGTTCTCTCTTTATATTTTAATTGTAGATATTTTATCGTAAACCATATGTAATATTGGTTTTGATAATACATCCTCTTCCCATATCAAAGGATTGTTCACCGTATACATCGCAATACGCTCATAATCCTCATCATCACGAATGATATATTCATAATAAACATCACAACAACCCCTCATCTGAAAACGAATAAAACCCATGTTTAGATAATATCACATGATCTAATAATTCAATACCAACCAACCTAGAAACCTCTTTCAACCTCTGCGTTATAGATATATCTGCTCTACTAGCCTCTAACGTTCCTGATGGATGATTATGTGCGATGATGATGCCTGCGGCTCTGTCTGCTATTGCATCTGCAAACACTTCACGTGGATGCACCATACTTTGGTTAAGTGTACCTATAAATACCGTGCGTGTGCTTATGATGTGTGAAGCACCATCTAGGGTAATACTTAGAAAATGTTCTTGATTTTTTG
>JAYEFI010000107.1:0-2581 GCA_034658615.1 Campylobacterota bacterium | reverse complement strand
GTCGCAAGTGGGTATCATTGGAAAGTGTTAAGGGATATTGAAAAACTTCCACTTTATAAAGCGATATACTACTTTGGTTGGTATACTTATAAAAGTATTTTAAAATATGGTAAAAGGTAAAAAATGAATCAAAAAAATGAATTTAGTGACAAGTTGTCAACGAAATATGTCATCTTACTCATGGCAATTGCCTACGCGTTTAGTTTTGCAATAAGAATGATATGGGTCTATCAATTTCAAGATAACAGTAGTTTTTACTGGGACAATGAAATCATGATAAATACCAATGATGGTTATTTCTGGGCAGCAGGGGCTCAGCAGATTTTAGAGGGCTTGCATATGGAGAACCCTCGTATTCCAGATATGTGGAGATATGGTACTGTTTTCTTTACGGTGTTGCTCACTAAAATTACCCCTTTTTCACTTGAGACAGTCATACTCTATATGCCAACCATTATCTCTTCACTTGTTGTGATACCTATCATACTGATTGCAAGACTGTATGGACAGTCTGTGTGGGGTTTCTTTGCTGCATTGCTTGGGTCTATTGCATGGTCGTACTATAACAGAACCATGACAGGGTATTATGATACAGATATGTTCTCTGCTATGGCACCTATGTTTATACTCTATTTTCTTATGAAAAGTACCATAGACTTTAACTTAAAATCAGCACTTTATGCAGCACTTATGATTGCTATCTATCCATTTTTATATGATGCAGGTAACTCCATAGTCTATGCTATGGGTATCATGTATGCACTCTATATGATTTTTTACCATCGTGATGATAGGTTGGCATATAACTCAATTATTTTAGTTTTCTTCGCATTGATACCTTTCTCTTTTTTGGATGCCCCATACTCTTATCTTGTTAAGATGGGACTTCTTTTAGTTGTGTATCTACTTTTACAAAAAGTGACATTGGCACAAAAGAAATCAATAATACTGGCAGGAATACTTTTTATATTGTTTATGTATTTTGGAAATGTTTTTGGACTTATTATAGGGAAAATGAGTAATTATTTGGCCACTGGTACTAAAGCTGAAGGGCTTCATTTTTATGGGGTGCATCAAACCATTAGAGAAGCAGGGAAAATACCATTTCAAACTTTTGCAAACCGTATTTCTGGTTCACAACTAGGGGTACTGCTGGCACTGCTAGGGTACATAGTACTTGTTTTACGACATAAGGCTTTCATATTGGCATTGCCTTTGGTGGGCATTGGTATCTTTGCTTTATGGGGTGGGCTACGTTTTACCGTTTATGCTGTCCCTATAGCAGCAATGTCTGCAATTTATCTCTTTTTTGTCATAGGTGAATTTTTTAACAATAAAAAATTACAATACACTTTGGCAGCATTTGGCACCATGGCAATGCTCTATCCAAACATACAGCACATAATAAGCTATAGGGTGCCAACAGTACTTAAGAAAGCTGAAGTACAAGATTTAGAAAAATTAAATAAAATAGCAAGTCCCAAAGATTATACGTTAGCGTGGTGGGATTATGGGTATCCTATTTGGTATTATTCTGAAACATCAACATTGATTGATGGAGGGAAGCACCAAAATGATAATTTTATTATTTCTACCATCATGCAGACTACTTCTTCTGATCTTGCTGCGAATTTAAGTAGATTGGCTGTAGAGAGTTATGTAGAGAGTAGTACTTCATTTAAAAATTATAAAAAAAGTGGACAAAGTATAGACGAAGTTCCAGAAAAATTTCAATTGGTCAATAAAAATGGAAAACGCTACCATGGGGGTAGAGGGTCTATTTCAAATATTCTTTTTAGAAATGCTCAAGAGGATCAAAAAAATCCAACTATGATACTTTCAGAACTAGAAAATGGTACCTATGCATTGCCTAAAAAAACACGAGACATTTATCTGTATCTTCCTTATAGAATGATGCGTATTTTTCCCACTGTATCTGTTTTTGGTAACTTAAATTTAGAAACAGGGGAACCATTAAGACAAATGATTTTTCATCCTACAAAGATTAAAAAGAATACGAAAGATAGTTTACTCTTCTCCAATGGTGTAACCTATAATAAAAAGACAGGTGAATTAAATATAGGAACAAAAAAATATAAATTAAAACATTTTATCACAACTCAAAATGTTGTAAAAGAGGTCACAGCACTTCATTCTAAATTACATCATAATGATGGAGAATACAGTATTGTACATATGAAAAGTCATGGTACAGCAGTGATAATGGATACAGAAACATTTAAATCTGTATATGTACAAATGTATATGCTAGGTAAGTATGATAAGAATTTATTTGAATTAGTTAATTCTTCTCTGTATAGTAAAATTTATAAACTTAAGATTTAAAAGTATTTTCTTTATGTCTTAAATAGACATAAAGAAGTACATAAGAGACAATAAAAGCAATAGCAATTTTGATATTATAAAAAGAGTTATTAGCATGTAGTGTACTTACTATAGAGAATGGCAAGATAAATAATACAATAAACAAGGCAGTTAGCGGATTGTTTTTTGTGATTTGTCTGTGTACCAACATATGAAAATGAAAACTGTCTGGCTGCATAGGTGAAAGCCCTATCGA
>JAYEFI010000106.1:0-2583 GCA_034658615.1 Campylobacterota bacterium | reverse complement strand
CTTTTTATTTTTGTGTCCCATCGAGTATAGGAACAAAAAGGCAATGCTCAATCGTCTCTGAGCTAATACGTCCCTTTTTTTTATAATAACGCGTAATGATATGATAATTCTCTTTCTCTTCAATAGGTGCAAGCAATATACCACCTTCTGCTAGTTGTTCAAAAAGCTCTTCCGGGACTTTTTTTGCAGTCGCTGACAACAAAATACGCTCATAAGGGGCATACTGTTTCCAGCCTCGCTGTCCATCATCAAATCGTGGAAAAATATTGTGCATTTCATGTTGAGAAAATCGTTTTTTAGCCTCTTTCATGAGCTCATCTATACGCTCTATGGTAAAAACACGACGGGTTAACTTTGAGAGGATAGCTGCTTGATAACCAGACCCACACCCTACTTCTAGTACAGAGTCTACACCTTTAAGCTCTAAGTGCTGTGTCATTTTTGCTACAGTTAAAGGAGAGGAAATCCACTGGCTTGCTGCCAAAGGAAGTGCATCTAGCTTATAGGCAAGATGTTTAAACTCTTGGGGTACAAATATCTCTCTATCTACTGCCAAAAAAGCCTCAGATACATGTTTTTGCAATGTAAACGCTTTGTCAATCTCTGACACAAGGTGTTGTCGTTGGCTTGCTTTTATCATTCACTCTCTTCACTTAAAATTTTGCGAATTTTATCTAAAATATCGTTAAAAGAGGTTGTAGCACTAGGTTTTCTTGAATAGAAATCCACCTAGCCAGATACATAAACCCTTAGTCCATCACAATATAACGACGCATTTTTTTGATTTCTCTAAAATCTACAGTTCCCTCGATGCTTTGCAGGGTATCATCTTTTATGCTCTCACCTGACGGGCTAATAATAGACGAAGACAATGCCATATCTTTATCTGATGCACTCGAAACCACAACATAACACTGGTTCATAACAGCCAAAGCAGAAGAGAGTATTTCTAAATGTTGTTTGCGTACCTTTCCCCAACGTACAGGCACAAGTACAATATCTGCCCCTTCTACTTGTTTCCATAGGTCTTTAAACCGTAACTCAAAACAGATAAGTATCGCATAACGCACCCCTTCTATGACAAAAGGCTGAATTTTCTTTTTCTTTCCTGCTTTAAAATACAGATCTTCATCTCCAAGTCTAAAAAGTTTTACTTTTTCTTGTCGATGTATTACTTTATGATTATGAATAACCACAGCTTGATTTATAAAATCATCTCCATCCTCTAAGATGAGCGTGAGTACAACAATTTGTTTATTGACTATTTTTTTGAGTGTTTTGAGTGCATTGACAGAAAATTTTGCTGCTGTGGTCATATGCTCAAAGTCAAATGAAGTTAAGAAAACTTCAGGAACCAAAACGATATGCTTATCTTGATGTATTTCTAAATGCATTAAAAGGTTATCAAGATTTTCCTGATAACGCTTATGGCTAGGCAACTGAAGAGAGACTACCTCCAATGTTTTAGGGTTAGTTAGCATAATGTTTTCCTAAAAATCATCTAAATCAAGACTTCCCTTAGAATAATTTGTCACATTTCCCTCAAAGAAATTTGTTTTTTGATCATTAAATTTAGAAAAGTTTTCAACCCATTTAATAGGATGTTCTACATTGTAAAGTTTTTTCATACCTACTGCATGTAACCTTTGGTCTGCAAGGTGCTTAATGTATTGCTCTATAATATCATCTGTAAGTCCCAATATTTGCCCTTGTGTAATGTATGCACCCCATTCAGATTCAAGTTTTACAGCATCCCTAAACATTTGGTAGACTTCTTCTTCAAGCTCTTTTGTAAACAGTTCTGGTCTCTCTTTTTTGGTTGTATTAATCATGTTTTGAAAGAGCAAAAGATGTGTCACTTCATCTCTTTGAATAAAACGTATCATTTGTGCAGTACCCAACATTTTGTCAGAGCGGGCAAGTGTATAAAGGTATGCAAAACCTGAATAGAAATAAATACCTTCCAAAATTTGATTGGCAAACATTGCTTTAACAATATTTGTATCACTAGGGTTGGTAGAGAGTTCTTCATATACTTTTGCAATGGCATCATTTTTAGTTTTCAACATCATATCTCTACGCCACAATGCGTAAATTTCATCTGAATTGGTAGAGATACTATCGACCATAACTGCATAGGACTGTGAATGCAAAGCTTCTTCAAATGCTTGACGCACCAAAATGAGGTTTATCTCTGGAGATGTAATAAATGGATTTAAATTATCAATAATATTATTGGTCTGTAAAGAGTCCATAAAAATAAGCTGTGCAAGCACTTTATCGTAAGCTTGCTTTTCTGCATCTGTCAGGTTTTTATAGTCATTCACATCTCGAGTCATGTCTACTTCTTTAGGGAACCAAGTGTTATTTAGCATCATCTCCCATAAGTTGTACGCCCATTGGTACTTAATGTCATTGAGTTCAAATATACCTGTAGGGTTACCCCCAAATATTTTTCTTTCTCTTGTCGTTTCATCAGAATTTGGATTATATATTTTTTTGCGGTTCATTCATTATACCTTGTAACGTATTTTCTTTTTAAATAGAATACATTATACTTATTTTCGCTGATTTTTAGATACC
>JAYEFI010000105.1:0-10456 GCA_034658615.1 Campylobacterota bacterium | reverse complement strand
GCATCTGCAAACACTTCACGTGGATGCACCATACTTTGGTTAAGTGTACCTATAAATACCGTGCGTGTGCTTATGATGTGTGAAGCACCATCTAGGGTAATACTTAGAAAATGTTCTTGATTTTTTGTGCTAAAAGCTTTGAGTTCATCATAAACATCATTTGCAGAGGTAATGCGTTTATTTTCACGTATAAGATATCGTTTACTTAGTTCTATGGAGGCTAGTATCTGAGAAGCTTTGGCTAAGCCCAAACCATGAATATCACATAAAGTATTTAGGGTGAGTTTCTCAAAACCACTATCCATAAGTGAGACAATTTCTTTCGCCAATTTACGCACATCTTTACCCTGAACACCTGAACCAAGGAGTATGGCTAAAAGCTCATCATTTTTTAGAGCTTCTACACCTTTTTTTAGTAATTTTTCTCTAGGCTTGTCCTCTTTGTGAAGATCTCTTAATGCTGTCATTTGAGAAACCCCATTACCTTTTCATTTGCTATTTCAGAAGTGGCTATGAGTTCATCTAGTGCTTTTTTGAGTTCTTTGTATTGTTTGTCACTCTTTCTTTCTACAGCCATTATCTGCTTGGCTAGGGCATTGTAGTGTTTGCTGAATTCTCGGAGTTTTTTGAAGGTTCTGATGATGGAGATATTTGTCTGTACTGCTACAGCACTGTTTAGAACTGTCGCCAGCATGTAGATGCCTTCTTCTGTGAAAGCATGAGGTAATGACCCTCCTAAGTGTTGTTTAGATGGTATCGCATTTTGCGATACCATAAGATTAACTTCTTTTTCGCTAAGTTGAAACATAAAATCATTAGGAAAACGTTCACTATTTCTTTTAACTTGCTCTCTCAGTCGTATCGGCTTTACACCATATAACTCTGCTAAGTCTCTATCTAGCATTACTTGCTTACCACGCAATGCCAATATCTTAGAACTTATCTCACCTTGTATTACTAACTCATCCATAACATACTCCTAGTAAATCTAGAAATATTATAATGGAAAAAATAGATTATTGATGAAAACATGGCATATTGACATATTTTTAAAAAATTAGAGGTTCACTTAGCTTTTAATTCCACTCAAAATATGTTTTACAAGTATTAAGTTCTCCATAACCATAAGACTCATCACCTTGTTTGGTAGTGACCACTATACCATCATTATCTGCAGACTTGAGTGTGCCTTTGAGCTTTTCACCCCCACCCAGTTTGAGCTTCACTTTTTCACCTACAGCATTTTTAAAATGCACAGGCTTCACAAGTTTACGCTCAATACCTGGTGAGCTTATCTCTAAACGATAACGCTCACTCATAGGAGGGTGTACATCTAAGAAAGGTGAAAGTTCATGAGAAATAGTAGCACATAAGTCGAGGTTTACACCCCCCACTTTAGTGACTAACACACGGTAGATAGTCTCATCAAACTCAGTGACTATTTCTGTATCATAGAGTGCTGCACCATTGGCTTCTATAATTTTAGCTATTTGTACTTCAAGATTCATCTGTATCATCCTCAGGCTTTTTACGACTAGCTATTTGCGTAAACAAATCTTCCATTCTAGACTGATGTTCAGGCTGAGCATCAAATTCAAATACAAAACGAGGTGCTTTAAACCAACCTTCGCTCTGTTTACAGTGGTTTTGAATATACCCTGCCACGCGACGTAACTGCTTTAATGCCTCACCTTGTTCTTTGTCATTTAAAAACGATTTATCCATATAAACTCTAGCATCAGAACGCCCTTTAGAACACACAACATCTGTAACAGATAGTCCATTTATACGTTCATCATCAAGTGTACCTAATGCCTCAGGGATTATCTCCTTGAGTACAGATTCAACTCGATGACGCTTTATCTCTTCTTGTGTCATACTAGACCTTGTTAGTCCATTTTCACTTGTTCTTCAACATCTTTGAAGGTCTCTATTACATCACCCTCTTTAATGTCGTTAAAGTTTTCAAGCATAATACCACACTCATAACCATTCTTCACTTCTTTAGCATCTTCTGTATGACGCTTAAGTGATGAGATAGCACTCTCATACACAACAACACCATCACGTATAAGTCTAGCTTTAGAACCTCTTGTAATGCTACCATCAGAGACTTTACAACCTGCAATGGTACCCACTTTACCAACCACAAAGGTCTCACGTACATCTGCCTGTCCTGTGACCTCTTCAGAAATCACTGGACTCATCATGCCGCCGAGTAACGCTTTTACTTCATCAAGTAAATCATAGATAATAGAGTATGAACGTATCTCTATACCTAACTCTTTTGACTTCTTCTTCACTGCACCTGTTGGACGTACATTAAACCCAAGTACTACTGCATGTTCAGAAGCATCTGCTAGTGTCAAGTCACTCTCTGTAACCCCACCTACACCTTCATGTATGATGTTTACTTTTACTTCTTCATTACGCAACTTCTCTAAGCTACCTTTAATGGCTTCAAGTGACCCCTGTACATCTGCTTTAATGATAACAGGAAGTGCTTTGAGTTGTCCCTCTGCGATAAGAGCTGAAAGGTCATCAAGTGTTGCTTTTGTACTTTTAGAAAGTACTTTTGCTCTGTCATGCTCCGCTCTTTTTTCTGCAAGTTCACGTACTTCTTTATCTGTATCCATAACAACAAGTACTTCCCCAGCACCTGGTACTTCATTAAGTCCCACAATAGCTGCTGGTGTAGATGGCCCTATAGCTTTCACTGAAGTTCCATCATCCAACTTGATAGCTTTGATACGTCCATAAGTCTTACCTACTATGACATTGTCACCCACATTCAGTGTACCATTTTGGATAATAACATTCGCTACTGGTCCAAAACCTTTTTCAAGTGATGCTTCAACCACAACTGCTTTGGCTGTTCTGTCTGCATTTGCTTTAAGTTCCATAAGTTCTGCTTGAAGTAAGATAGTCTCTAGTAAATCATCTATACCTAGTCCAGAGTGTGCCGATACAGGTACAAACTCATACTCTCCACCCCAATCAACAGACACCACTTCTAGCTCAGAGAGTTGTGCTTTAATATTGTCAGGGTTTGCCGATTCTTTGTCCATCTTATTCATAGCGATAATCATAGGGACACCTGCTGCTTTAGTGTGGGCAATAGCTTCTTTTGTTTGTGGCATAACTCCATCATCAGCTGCAACAACGATGATGACGATGTCTGTTGCTTGAGCACCCCTAGCACGCATCTCAGTAAAGGCTTCGTGTCCTGGTGTATCGACAAAAGTAATCTTTTTACCATTTTTCTCTACTTGGTAGGCACCCACATGTTGCGTAATACCTCCAGCTTCTTTGTCTGCCACTTTCGATGTACGTATACGGTCAAGAAGTGATGTCTTACCATGATCAACATGCCCCATGATGGTAATCACGGGAGGTCTCTCTTCAAGGTTTTCCCCTTCCACTTCTTGTTCTTCATACGCATCTGCATAATCAAGTTCATCAAGAGGATTAATAGTAGTCACTTCTACTTCAAACTCTTCAGCCAAAATCTCAATCTCATCTTTAGAAAGAAAGTCATTTTTTGTTACCATCATACCTAAAGCAAAAAGTACAGAAATAACTTCAGACATAGAACGCTTGATACTCTCTGCAAACTCATACACTCTTACATTTTCAGGTATCTCTACAGACGTAACTACTTCTGTATTTTCTTCTCTTACATATTTTTTACGCTTACCGCCACGTTTAAGTCCACGTCTTTGTTGAGGACGGAACGGTGACTTTCCTCTTATAGGGCCACCATTTTGTGCTTCACGTTTCTTCATCTCTTCTTTACGCTTTTGCTCTTGACGCATCATCTCTTCATAGATATTTTTGTCTGAGAAATCCAAGAGAACTACCTCTTCTTCTCCAAAACCACTATCTATTTCTTTTGACATAGAATCATGATTGAAAATATCTATTTTTTCACCAGTGCTTCTTGCTTCTGCAATTTTTTTAGTTTTTTTCTTACCAACATAAGGTTCATAATTTTTATTACCAAATGTTTTTCCCAAAGAAATGTTTGTAGCAGCTCTAGTAGGTGCAGGCTTAGCTTTTCTTACAATCTTTATACCACCGCGGGAGAGTGCTCTTTTTCTAGGTTGAGTAGACTCTTCGGCCTTTTTAATTACAGGTGCTTCTTCAGGTGCTTTACTCACCACTGAAATACCCCTACGTTTTTTTACTTCTTTTGGTGGTGTTTTTATCTCTTCTTCAGCTTTAGGTTCAGCTTCAGTTGATGCATCTACATTGGCAACTTCCTCAACTTTTGCTGGTGCTTCACTAATCTTTTCATCATGAGTATTTGACGATTCCACTTCCATTGTTTCTATAGGTTCTACTTTAGGTTCTGCTTCAGATTCTACTTCAACTTTTGTATTTACATCATTCGTTGCTTCTGTATTTTCAACTTTTTTAGCAACTACTTTTTTCTTTACAACTGTGATTTTAGATTTATCACCTGCTTTATTAAAGCCTTTTGGTAATGTACCTGAAATAGCATAATCTACTAGTATGCCTGCATCGTCATAACTAATAGTACTATTTGCAGCTTTAACATCAAAACCTAACTCTTTTGCTTTTTCTAATAGGTTCTGGTTTGAAAGACCTGCTTCATCTGCTATTTCTTGGATTTTAACTTTATCCATTATTTCTACACTCCTTAAATTAAATGCGATTCATCGCATAATTTGACTTCGTTGTCAACTCTGTCATTAACGCTATAAAGTACGTTTCATCTTGCCCAAAACGCTTTATAAGACCTTTGACTTTTTTCTCATTTTTCATACAAGCATTACATAAATAAAAACTTCTACCAAAACCATTGGATACCATGACTAACTTTCCCTCATGTTTCAATCGAACTAAAGTGTTTTGAGGTTGTTTACTTCTGCAAGCAATACACATACGTATAGGCTGTGAATTTTTCATCGCGTATTATATCTAAAAAGAGATTAAGTGCACCCTAACCTTTTGTTATGACGCCATTGTTGTCTAAATTGAGTGTAAAAACCCTAAAATTTGGGAACTTTGCTTGTAATGATTTTGCTATTTTCTCTGCATCTTTTTCATAAACAAGATTGAAAAATGTAGATCCCGAACCTGATAGTGTTGACATTAATGCACCATGCTTTAATGCCATTTTTTGGACATCAAACAATTCAGGTATCATTTTCATGCGTCTTGCTTGATGTAATTTGTCCTTAGATGCAATACGCAATAAATCCCAAGACTCAGACATAAAAAGTGCAGTCATGTATGCTGACCTAGAAAGAGAGTAAACTGTTTCATCCTTTCTATACATTTTAGGTAATATTGTACGTGACTTAGCTGTAGATATTGTACGATTAGGTACAACCACAACTGCCTTTAAGTACTCTGGTAAACGTCTTTTTTTACTATAAACTCTATCACCTTCTACACATGCGACATTAAATCCACCCATAACCGCGGGTGTAATATTGTCTGGATGATTTTCATATTTTAATGCTAAATTTAAAATTTCTCTTTTATTGTATTTTTTATCTGCAACTGCATAAGCACCACTTAGTGCTGCAACGATAACAGCTGAAGAGGAACCAAGTCCTCTTGAAATAGGTATACGGTTGTGAAATTCAAACCTAAAATTATCATCTCTTCCTGTCAAAATTTTATAATTTTCATTAAAAATACTAAGGAAAAGAGAGTTCTTCTTTATTTTAGCATTTTCTGCACCTTCGCCATGCGTAGATAGACTCAAAAACTTTGAAGGTTTAATAATAATTTCATTTCTTAAATCAACTGCTAATCCTAAGGTGTCAAATCCTGGTCCTAAATTAGCTGAAGTTGCGGGTACAGATACAAACATAGTTCACTACTTTCCATTAAACAGCTGGTAACATATACTCAGGGGTTGACTCTTCATCAATAGTGAGATCATGAATACTTTGAGGTAGTGTAAAACTTACGTTAACTGGCTGCTCATATTTTTTTGTTATTATAGTCTCTTTTTCCTTGATAAAATAGAGGTTTCCTATTGCTTTAATGGGTTGATTATCATTTAGTTCAAATCCACTACATCCTAAACAATTGATTTCTCTACTTATTTCAATGGTTTTAAGTATAATATATGTTAATTTAATCGCCATATATGAGCCTGGTCCTCTTGTATAGATAATGTCAGAAATATCATATAGGTCAAGTTCTTTCATAAGAAGTGGAAGTAAAATTTCAGATGTCTTTTTTGTAGATTCAATAGTTTTTATGAGCGTATCATTTTCATATACACCTATAAGAATAGGTGATGAAATGGAGATAATAAGAAGTGTATATTTCTTAGGCAAAAGATTTTGCAAATGCTCTACTCTGTAAAGATTCAACAGCTACGAGTTCATAGTTACTTGCATCAGAAAGCAGTTTTGATGTTAATTCATAATTAAGATGATGGCTTCCAGCAAAAGACTCATAAGCGCCTAAAATATTATGACCACAGACCATCATGTCACCCATAGCATCCAATATTTTATGTCTAGCAAACTCATTATTGAAACGCAAGCCTTCAGGGTTTAATACCTTATGCTCATCTAAACCTATAGCATTTTTTAAAGAAGCACCTAATGCTAGATTTTGACTTTGCAGATATTGGATGTCTTTCGCAAATCCGAAGGTTCTAGCTCTTGCTATCTCTTCAACAAAGTCATACATTGAAAAATGAAAGTTCTCTTTTTGTTTACCAATGACTGGGTGTTTAAAGTCAATTTCAAAGCTAAATGTTGCATCTTCACTTGGACACACACGCACAAACTTATCTCCATCTTGTACTTCAACTACTTTTTTCACACGTAATATTTTCTTTGAAACTTCTTGTTCTTCGATACCTGCTTCATCAAGAAGAAGACAAAATGAAATAGCTGAGCCATCCATGATTGGCATTTCATTTCCATTCACAATAACAAGCATGTTATCTATACCATAGGCATACACTGCTGAGAGAAAATGTTCTATGGTTGAAATATACCCTTTTTCTTTGTCACCTATAACCGTAGCCATACGTGTATCTATAACAGCATCTGGAGAGAGTGGAATATTGAGTGCCAAATCTTCACGGTAAAACACAATACCAGCATTTGTATCTAAAGGTTCTAAACGAAGCTTGATAGGCTCACCTTTATGTAAGCCAATTCCTACAACTTCAACGGGTTTACTGATGGTTCTTTGTTGCATAAAAGTTCTCTCCTTTCAAGCTATTATTTTAATTTATAAAAAATTATAGCATAATTTAGTAAACATACCTGTGTAATAACTTCACAGTGTGTGACTTTATAGTTGATTTTTCTTTATGATGATGAAAAAATAATCTTATCTGCTTTGCTAAACACTATATCAATATTTTTACGTATCCACTCACTATCAAACCATTCAACTGGTCTTACTTCAACACCTTGAACTAAAATCCCAAAATGTAAATGATCACCTAATGCAAGCCCTGATACACCTGTTTTTGCTATAGCTTGCCCTGCTATCACTTCATCACCTTCTTTTACTAGAAGTTGTGAACAGTGTCCATAAAGAGAGTATAGTCCCAATCCATGGTCAATCATAGGCATATTTCCATAAATACCATTTTCATTTGAAAAAACAACTTTTCCAGCATTTGATGTCTTAATCACTGCCATTTTTGTACTTGCCAAGTCATAACCTACATGATATGAACCCGATACTTCATTCTCTTTTGTACCATAGTAATAGTGTCTCTCATCACCATAGCTCGCAACTTTTGCACCATTTTTCAATGGATAGAATTTTTTAATCTTCCATTTGTCCAATAATTCTGAAGAAATACCACTGCTTAGTGTATGTATTTGTGCTTCATTTTTTAAACGCATTGTTTCATTCACTGCAACAAGTTTTTCTATTTTGTCTGCAATATCTGCATATTCAGGGTGTGCAGATGCAAGATCTGTAATCTTCCCATCTAAAAACTTATCTTTAACCCTAATCCACGAAACTTTATAAGAGCGATTTTTAAGATAAAAAGGTATCTCTGCTACACGTTTGTTATGTGCCTTGTCTTCAGCAACTATTTTTGCATCAAAATCTTTTTTATTAAATGGCCATGCAATAAGTGCAGCAAAATACCCTTCTTTTTTATAAGGTTGTGCTTTAAACTTTTTATCTCCTACCTCAACATGTAGCGTATCTAAGTTTTTATCTGCAGCATAAAACACAACTAAAGCTGATCCACCTTGTGTAATACTATAAGAGTTAGCAAGTATATTGATATTTGGACGTTTATAATCTATTTGTATGTCTATAGTCTTAACCGTTTTATTTCCCTGAAAAAAATTCCACATACTATTGTCATCTACACTCACACTCAATTGTAATTTGTTGGCTTTTTTATTGAGTGTATTACTCTTAGGGTAGTGCACCAGTAAAGTTTGTTCCTTTACTGTTTTTTCAAAATCACCACTGCCTATCATGACACGTTTTACCCCATCACTCAAAACAAGTTCATAATGTTTTAATGCGAAATTATCTGAAAATGTAAGTTTTAATGGATCTGTTCTATTCCAAAAAATATTTTGTTGACTCTTAATAACAGGAGATTCTCTTTCAAATTCAGGTGCACTATACACATACCCCGCACCCACCATTAAACCTAGCAAAAGTATGCCTATTATAATTTTAATTCCACTTTTATTACCACTTTTATTTCGCATTTTTTTCCTAACTTATATTATAGACTCTGACAATGATTTTAACATTTTAACCTTAGCTAGAGTTTGTTTGATACTCTCTTCTAGGTCACCCTTTTTTACACTAAATCCAGCTGCTAATTTGTGACCACCGCCACCTAAGCTTTTGGCAACTTTAGAAACATCTGCTTGCTTACTTCTTAAAGATACACGCACACTATCTCTTAACTCCATTGCAAAAATAGCAATTTCCACTGTCACTAAAGCACGTGAAAACTCTACAATGCCATCCATGTCGGAAACAGTAGCACCTGTTTGTAAAATGTCTTCTTGACTAACTTTCAAAACTGCTACCTTTGCGTCACTGTAAAGTGTCAACGATGCCAATGCTTTCTCCAATATACGTACCGATGCCAATGATTTTCTTTGTGTCATAAATGATGCTATTTCATCTGGTTTTGCACCATTTTCTACCAATGCTTTTGCAACAGTAAAAACTTCATGATTCACAGATGCTGTTGTAAAATGTATGGTATCAGAAAGTAACGCTGCATAAAAACATGTTGCGGCCTCTTTGCGTATGGTATATAGCTTTTCAAACAATCTAAATGCCACTTGCGATGAAGAAGCATAGTTTTCAACTACAACATTGACACTACCATACATTGTATTGCTTGCATGGTGGTCTATGTTAATAATATCTCTACGTTCAAGTGCAAAACCTAGTCTATCTATAGAGCCACAATCACAAGAGATGATGAGTGAATCTGCATAATCCATATGATTTTTAAGTTTACTAAAATAGGGTAAAAAATCTAAATATTTTGGTAGAACTACAGAAGCATTCACCACTTCTATTTTAAGCTGCGTATGTTCTTTAAGTATGGCATAAATACCCAATGCCGTACCCAATGCATCTGCATCAGGGTTTAAGTGTGAAAGTATTGTAATAGACTTTGCATTTTCTATTTTTTCTCTTACTTCTTGATAGTAAAAGTTCTGTTCAATAGTAATACTTTTCACTATTTCACTTTTCAACTACTCTACCTTCATGGACAAATCAATCCAATTGGCTTGATGTATCACAGAACCAGAACTAATGGCATCTACCCCTGTTGTAGCTATCTGCTTAATAGTATCTAAGGTAACATTACCCGAAGCTTCGAGTAGTATGTGTGGGTAATTCTCATTTCTGTACCCCACAACTTTTTTAGTCTCTTCTAAGTTCATATTATCACACATCACTATGTCTGCTCCTGCATTCATAGCTTTCTTTGCCATCTCCAAACTTTCACACTCTATCTCTACTTTAGAAGTAAAAGGAATCTTCTGACGTACCTCTTTCATAAAGCTATCTAAATCATCTATGGTTTTTAAGTGCGTATCTTTAAGCATTAGACAATCATCAAGCCCCATACGATGGTTTATGCCGCCACCACAACGCACTGCATACTTTTCAAATTCACGTAAAAGTGGTCTTGTTTTTCTAGTGTCTAGTAGTTTCACCCCTGTATCTACTATGGCAGATACATACTGTGCTGTCAAGGTTGCTATAGAACTTGCATGTAGCACCATGTCAAGTATGGAACGCTCTAAGGAAAGTATTGTCTTGGAATCTCCAGAGACAAAAAGAAGCTTCTCACCTTTTTTAAAAGACTCTCCATCATTCACTTTCCATTCGAGTGACAAGTCATACATCTTCCCAAAAGTCTCCACATACTCTTGCCCTGCAAACACACCATCACTCTTGGCAATAATATAGGCTCGTATTTGTTTAC
>JAYEFI010000104.1:0-2593 GCA_034658615.1 Campylobacterota bacterium | reverse complement strand
ATATTGATCTTGAAAAAACCAAAAGTTTTATAGAGCAACTTGGTAAAACCATAGAAAGTTTTGTAGATGAGATAGATAAATCTGTTCAGAATATATCTAAAGATTTTGAACCTAAAAAGTAAGGTTAAAAATGATAAAAAGCTAAACTGTGGCAAAACATCCACTACTCTTACAACATTGTTAACCTAGAAAGACTTGTTGACGTATACGAATAAGAAGTATTGTCATAGTATATTTATAATATGACAATATGTCATATTTTTAAAGATTCTCACATATTTTAGTTATGATTATAGAAGATTAATAACAGGAAGAAAAATGTCCTCAAATACAACCATAAAATGCCCCAACTGTGCTACAGAGATAGATATAGATGAGATCTTCTACCATCAGATAGAAGAGAAGTTCAAAACCCAACACCTGCAAGAACAAAAGAAGCTCCAAGATGAGGTGGAACAAAAGCGTAAAGAGTACAAAGACCACTTAGATGCACTCAAAGTAAAAGAGGAGGCATTTAAAACCCAGCAAGAGACTTTTGATGAAGAGATACACAAGGCTACGAAAGCACAACTAAAAATAGAGAGACAAAAGCTCCATGATGAACTCAAACGAGAGTTGGTACAAGAGCAGAGTGAGTCGGTGGCTTTGCTACAACGTGAGCTAGATGAAAAGTCTAAGCAAGTTCAAGAACTAAACAAAAGCAAAGCCGAGATAGAAAAACTCAAACGTGACATGACAGAAGTGGAATCAAAAGCCAAAGCCGATGCACAAACAGCACTCAATGCGGTACTCGTAGAAGAAAAAGAAAAACTAGCCAAACAAGCCTCCGAGATGCAAGAACAAACCCTCAAAGAGATACGCCAAGCCTCAGAGCTAGAACTAAAAGCCAAAGATGAGAAGATAGCCCAAATGGCTAAAAGCATAGAAGATGCCAAACGTAAAGCAGAACAAGGTTCTATGCAGATACAAGGTGAGGCTCTCGAACTAGCCATTGAGTCATGGCTAAGTGCTCAGTTTCCTTTTGACACGGTAGATGAGGTCAAAAAAGGTGCTTTTGGTGCGGACTGTGTACAGACCATCCACACACGAGAGCTTCAAAACTGTGGGGTTATTTGTTATGAGTCTAAGAATACTAAGGCATGGTCTGATGGCTGGGTAACCAAACTCAAACAAGACATGCTAAAAGTAAATGCAGACATAGGAGTACTCGTAAGCTCAGTCTACCCAAAAGATATGGATCGCATGGGCTTTGTCGATGGCATTTGGGTATGTAGTTTAGATGAGTTCAAAGGTTCAGTCTCTTTACTTCGTGAGAGTCTTATACGTGTACATAAAACGGTAGAAAAAGAAGAGAACAAGTCAGATAAAATGACCTTACTCTACAACTACATGACGGGCAATGAATTCTCCATGCAGATGAAAGCCATAGTTGATGGCTTCATGAAGATGCAAGAAGAACTGGAAAAAGAAAAACGCTCTCTCATGGCAAGTTGGAAACGGCGAGAGAAGACCATAGACGGTGTACTTATGAACACGACTGAGATGTATGGTGCATTACAAGGCATTGCTGGATCTTCGGCTATAGTGCATATTGATGCTTTGGAGTTGGAAGCTCCTGAAGATGAGGAAGAAGAGAGACTTTAGATGGAGAGGATATATTTTTGAAAAATATTATACCAAGTAGAAAACTACACAAAAAATATGCAAAGGACAAGCAATGAAATATACAGATGAAGAACTAGAATTATTAGATGCACTAGAAGAAAATGTGCCAGAAAGAGTGAGCTTTGATAATGAAGCTATAAAAGTTATGGCAGGAGATACGCTAGAGTATCTTAATGAAAAAAAACAAATTAGTATTAATCTTAAACGCTCAGACCTTGATTTTATAAAGCAAAGAGCAAAAGATATTGGTATCTCATATCAGAGTATTATTCAGTCATTGGTACATAACTATAGTACTAATAAGTTGGAATTGAAGTTGTAGTAGTTTCGTTTGTTATTATTAGCATCTGACACCTATTTTTTTCTTCATATCTGTAGTCATTATATAAAGGTAAATGAATGGTAGATTTAAAAATATCAAACACTGTAACTCTAGATGAAAATGAAGTAGAGGTCTCTGCCATACGAGCACAAGGTTCTGGTGGGCAAAAGGTCAACAAGGTTTCTGCAGCGATACATCTTCGTTTTGACATCTCTGAGTCATCACTCCCCGAGTATTACAAAGAAAAACTACTCTCACTTAAAGACAAACGCATTACCAAAGACGGCATAGTCGTCATAAAGTCACAACAACATAGAAGCCAAGAACAAAACAGAGACAAAGCACTCACACGTTTAGTAGAACTCATCAAGGGTGTGAATGTCACTCAAAAAAAACGAGTGCCAACAAGGCCCACAAAAGGCTCTGTCAACAGACGGCTAGACTCGAAAAAGAAGCAGGGTAGTAAAAAACGACTTAGAGGAAAAGTGGAAAGAGAATAGTGATGTGAGTGGGGAATGAGTTGTCATTGTCACCTGATCACTAAAACTTTAGCCTCACCCGAATTTAAATCCAAAGTGCAATTTTTCTCTATTAAAAAAGACTTAC
>JAYEFI010000103.1:0-10477 GCA_034658615.1 Campylobacterota bacterium | reverse complement strand
GTTGCCAATCGGCTTTATACTCCCTCGTATCTCTCTTTTGATTATGCTCTTTCTTACTATGGGTTGATTCCTGAACGGGTTTATGAGGTGACTTCGGCGACGCTTCATGCCAAAAAGGTTTTTGATACACCTTTGGGGCGTTTTTCGTATCGACCTATTCCTATGGAGGTGTATGCTTTGGGGGTGGATTGGCTTTATGATGAGGTAAATGGTGGAAAATTCATCGCCACGCCTGAAAAGGCTCTCTGTGACAAGATACGAGGAGACCGAGGGGTTGGGCGATTGAATCAAGAGAAGATGAGGGAGTATCTGCTTTATGATTTACGCATAGAGTGGGAGGCGTTGCTAAAATTGGATGTTGGGCTAATTGAAGAAATTTCCAAAAAATATAAATCGCATAATTTAAAGAGTTTAAGTATTGTGATAAGAAAATCAGCGATAAAGCATTCGTAGGTGTGACCGTGTCACACGCCACATCTCGGTTTGAATAATATGGAAATTTTGAATACCCATTTATCAAAGATTTGGATTTATTGTGTGACATGGTCATACCTACGACAATATGATTAATGTAATATTAAAGGAAAAAAGATGTCTACTCATAATTCACCCTTGCACCCTGCCATAGGAAAAATGCTAGAAAAATATGATTTGTCCACAGCCGATAAAACCTATGAAGCACTGCGAGAGATTTTACAAGAGATAGTATTGTTAGGACTTTACCGTGGAGGATTTTTTAATGAGGCTGTTTTTTACGGAGGTACGGCACTGCGTATTCTCTATGGGCTTGATAGGTTTTCGGAAGATTTGGATTTCTCTTTGTTAGAGCCTAATGAAGATTTTGATTTGGGCATTTACGAAAAAAGCATTGTACAGACCTTACAATCCTTTGGATTTGAAGTCAACATCCAACTCAAAAACCAAGAGGGAGTCATAAAGTCAGCCTTTTTAAAAGGCAATACAGCCCAACATCTACTCAATATCAAAGCCCCTGATGATGTCATATCTAAATATGGACAAGGAAGATTGGTTAAAATAAAATTTGAGGTAGATACTCAACCACCTATAAACTTTCAGAGTGAGAGAAAAACACAACTTCTTCCTGCTCCTTTTATGATACATAGTATGACGATTCCCTCTTTGTTTGCAGGAAAAATACACGCCATACTCTGTCGAAATTGGAGTAGCCGACCAAAAGGAAGAGACTGGTATGATTTAGTGTGGTATATTGCCAATGGTTACAGAGTAGACTTAACCCATCTTTCTGAAAGACTGGGGCAGAGTTGTGATTGGCAAGAGAAAGAGGGTATTAAAATTAAAGAAGACGTAACAGAAGCATTTGTTTTAGAACTTTTAAAAAATCGTATAGCATTATTAGATATACAAAATGCTAAACGAGACATTGAACCATTTATTTCAGATGCTCAGGTATTAGATATTTGGAGTACAGAGTTTTTTCTTTCAATAGTTGAAGAGTTAAGATTTAAAATATAATCGTATAAGTGAACTATTACATAATCCCAAACAAATACTAAACCCAAATAAGCTATAATCATATTAACCTAGGTGATGCGACTACTGTATTTGGGGTCCAACATTAATCTTAGTGGGACATGTAGTCTCTTGGTGTGTGGTTGTTTTCGTTTGAGTTTACTTCTGTAGATAAGAAATCATCCCCTAAAGAGGGACTCTCTCCTACACCGTTGGCTTTTTAGGGCCGATTCAACAGAACGCTCACCTGGGCCTCATTAGTCATCGTCATTGCACGCATAGGACTTTGAAAAGCTTATTGACGAACAATACGTTCGACTCAAATCTTTTCAAAATCCTCTACGCACAAGCACAATGGCTACTGAGAAATTTCCTTTCAGAAAGATGAGGATGACGGGTTATGGAATTTGAGTATTCCTAATTTCTAATTCCTAATTTCTAATTTTTTTCGGAGAAAAGTAGATGAACGTATTAATATTAGGTGCAGGTGGTAGAGAATATTCTATAGGTTTGGCATTACAAAAAGATGACAATGTAGAGAAGATTTATTTTGCACCGGGTAATGGTGCTACCGATGAGTTGGGTGAAAACTTAACTATTTCTGACTACACTGACTTGGCTGACTTTGTTGAAGAAAATGATGTAGACTTGACTATTGTCGGACCAGAGGCACCGTTGGTAGATGGTGTGGTTGATTTGTTTAATGAGCGTGGACTAACCATTTTTGGACCAACTGCACAAGCAGCACAGCTTGAGGGTTCAAAGATTTTTATGAAAAACTTTTTAGCACGTCATAATGTACCTACAGCGGCATACATAGAAACAGACTCACTACAAGATGCCTATAAATTTATAGAAACACTTGAAGTACCAATTGTCGTCAAAGCAGATGGACTTTGTGGTGGGAAAGGTGTTATTATTGCACAAAGTCACGATGAAGCTAAGACGGCTGCAGGTGAAATGCTTTCTGGTAATTCTTTTGGTGATGCAGGTACAAGCATAGTTGTAGAAGAGTTTTTAGATGGGTATGAGCTTTCTGTTTTTGCTATTTGTGATGGGAAAGATTATGTGGTACTCCCAGCTGCACAAGACCATAAAAGATTACTCAATGGTGATGAAGGACCAAACACAGGTGGAATGGGGGCTTACGCACCCACACCACTGGTCAATGACGAGATCTATAGAAAACTCAATGAAAGAGTCATAGAGCCAACACTCAAAGGCATGGAATCTGAAGGCATGCCTTTTACAGGTGTACTTTTCATAGGTGTCATGGTAGTCAAAGGTGAGCCAATTATTTTAGAGTACAATGTACGTTTTGGTGATCCTGAATGTGAAGAACTTATGCCTCTACTGAAGTCTCCAGCATCTGAACTGTTTTATAAAGCTGCTACAGGAGATTTGAAAAGTGCCAAAATAGAGTTTCATGATAAGTATGCAGTAGGTGTAGTAATGGCATCTAAGGGTTACCCTTATAAAAGTACCCCACCTGCAGAGATTATTGTAGATGATATTTACCATGAAGAGTTAAATGAAAATGCACACATCTCTTACGCTGGAGTAAGCCGTGGAGATGATGGAAAACTGTATGCTTCTGGTGGTCGTGTACTAGTCTGTGTAGGCTTAGGTGACAGCATAAAAGAAGCACAACAAAATGCGTATATGCTTGTAGGTCAAGTACACTTCGCAGGAAAGCAGTGTCGTACAGATATTGCCTATCAAGTTCTGTAGGATACTTAGATGATTGATACAAAAGAATTACCTATAGCAAGTCCTCAAAAAAGGCTTTTATCATTTATGATAGATGATTTTGTTATCGTCTTTTTTATATTGGTTATTTTCTATGCACAACTGATGGAAATAGCAAGTCATTTACCATCAGAGTTGACAAGTGAAGCAATAACAAACTTTCAGCTCGAACTCAACCAGTTTTCTGCAGATAACCTTTTTATCTTTATTGCCATTAAAATACTATATCATACAGTAACTGTATGGCATAATGGTATGACAATAGGTAAATATATTGTAAAGTTACAAGTGGTTGATTTAGGGACAGTACAGCATCCAACTTTGTTAAAGGCATTAGGACGTGCATCTTTAAGAATAGTGAGTGAAATTGTCTTTTATTTAGGATTTCTTTTGGCATTTTTTACGCCTCAAAAACAAACATTACATGACAAATTGTCGAATTGCGTGGTAGTAGATGGATAAAATATTTAAAATAGCATTAACATTGGTATTGGCACTCTTTTTTGTAAACTTTATTCATGCAAATAAATTACAAATAAATGCTAAATCATTAAATACATCAAAAAATATAGTCTATGCGAGTGATGGTGCGGTCATTTATTATGAGGACTCAGTGATTAAAGCTGACAGAGCTTCCTTCAATAGAGAGACAGAACTGTTGGTTTTAGATGGAAACATTGAGATGATTGGATATAAAGGTACCAAAGAATATACAGATCATATGGAAATTCAGACTAAGAGTGATGAAGTTAAGTTTGAGAAACTTTTTATGGCTGGAGAAAATGATATTTGGCTCTATTCAAACGATGTAAATAAGAGTGAAGGAAACTATTCATTAGGACAATCTATTCTTTCTTCTTGCGATATAGATGACCCTCTTTGGAAAATGTCTTTTAATAACTCTACTTATGACAGTGTTAACTCTTACATGAAAGTGTATGGTGCCAAAATTTATTTTTGGGATGTTCCTATTCTTTACACACCTTATTTAGCATTCTCTACTAATAAAGAGAGAAGTTCAGGATTATTGTTCCCATTACTCGGTTATGATTCAGATGAGGGGATTATTTATGAACAACCTATATTTTGGAATATATCACCCAGTGTTGATGTGGAGTTTAACCCACAAATACGTGCACGTAGAAGTGTAGGAGGATATGCTACTTTAAGATTTGCAGACACAAACAGTTCAGAAGGTAAACTACGTGTTGGTTACTTTAAAGATAGAGAAATATTTCAACGAAGAGAAGGTACAAAAGATTTAAAACACTCTGGAGTAGAGTTTTTCTATAATTCATCTAAAGTATTTGCAGATGTATCATCAGAAGATTCAAATACCTCTTCAACAGCATTTAAAGATGGTTTACTTGTAGATACAACATTTATTAGTGATATAGATTACCTCTACTTACAGGAAAGACCGATGCATTTTGGCTCTGATCCTACAAGGGTTTCTATTTTAAATTATTTTATCCAGAACAATGATTATTATGGTGGTGTGTATACTAAGTATTTTATTGATACAAGAAAAGAGAATGATGATGAAACACTACAGCAATTACCAACGATACATCTTCATAAATATTTAGATAGTTTAATATGGAATAACTTAACGTATAGTGCAGACTTTGAAATCACGAACCTTACTCGTAAGGTAGGTGCTACATTGAAAAAAGCAGAGTTCAGGTTACCATTGGAATATACAACGTCTTTTTTCAATGACTATCTACACTTCTCAGCCAAGGAAGAATTTTATTATAGTAAATACCTTTTTGACAATAGACCATTTGAACATGACAATTACCAGTATTTTAGCAATATCCATAAGGCAGAAATCTTTACAGACTTAACTAAAAAATATGAAAAGTATGTCCATGTGATTCAGCCATCATTTCAATATATTAAGCCTGGAAGTGAAAATGGTGATCCCTTAGCCTATGAATCATTACATGCAAAACAAAAAGAACTCTTTTCTGTTGGTTTACCTGAAGAGCAGTTTCGCATAGGTTTTAAGCAATATGTTTATAGTGCAGAAAAATTACAGTTACAATTTTTTCAAAGGTTCAGCCAAATTTATTATCCAAACAGGGTAAATAAATGGTCTGATATTGAGAATGAAATGAATTACAATTGGAATGAATGGACCTTATATAATCGTGTGAAGTATGCACCAGAGTTTTCAAAAATTAGAGAGTTAACTTCTTCTATTAGATATAGAGGAAAAGAGGGTTTCAGGTTTCAAGTTGAACACGGATACCAAACTGCACTAGAAGATAATCCTGATGAGAGAGAGATTAATGATATTAATTTTGATATGAGCTATATGTATAATAATACTGTAGGTTTTAATGCAGGTATTGCATATAATATTGAAACAGAAGAGAAAACACAGTGGCAGACTGGGGTTTCTTATAGTAGAGATTGTTGGGATATTACTACATCGTATAGACGAGATATTAGACCAAGTTCAGCTGGTGCTAAACATAAAAACACGTTTTATGTGCAATTAAACTTTAAACCATTTGGAGGTATTGGTACAGATACAGTGAATGATGAAAGACGTTAAAACACCTCTTGAAGAATTAGAATATGTATTAGATATTTTAGGACTGCCAAAACTGATTACCAAAGAAGATGTAAAACTTCAATATCGTTTTCTTGCAAAAAAGTACCATCCTGATGTGGGTGGTAGCAGTACTCAAATGGAACAAATAAACTATGCATATAAAGCAGTGATGCACTATATTGATGCATTCCGTTATTCGTTTGATGATGAGGAAGTACAAAAACAGTTTCCAGGAGTAGACTATGTCAAAAAATTTAGACCCTGATATCTATTTTAATGATAGAGAGGATGCATCTAAACAACTTATAGATGTATTGCCTCTTGATGTATTATCGGAAAATAAAACTGTTATTATAGGTGTGAGTGAAGGAGGTGTATATTTTGCCAATGAAATTGCAAAAATGACACATTCTCAAATGGATATTTTATTAACAGAAGCGATCCTTGCACCAAATAATCCTAAGCTTCCTATAGCTATGATTTCAGAAACAAAAGAAGTAGTGATGCATAAAGCATTGGTTGACTCTTTTGATATTTCAGAAGATTACGTATATGCTGAAGGTGATAGACAATATGAAAGTGATGTTTTAACCTATGTCAATAAGTATCGTAAAGGAAGAGAATTAGTATCGTTAGAAGGTAAGTATGTTGTATTGGCAGATGAGTGTATTGAGACTGGATTGACAATGATGGTGGCAATAAAGTCAGTGATTGCAAGAGGAGCAAAAAATATTTATATTGCTACACCTATACTAGATGAAGCGGTATATGAAAACTTGTTAAGTGTCTGTGATGGTGTATTTTGCCCTCATAAGATACAAGATTATATTTCGATAGAATATTATTATAAAAATTTTGAAGTACTTACGTTTGAAGAGATTGAAGAGATTGTTGAAGCACAAATGAATAAAAAAGATACCCATAAGGACCAAGAATAGATGAATGAGAAAATAATAGAGATGAATGAAAAAACAATAGAGATAAATATAAATAACCTTGAAGAGAAGTATGCATTTGGGAAAGTAGCTAAACAAGCCTCGGGTGCCGTGATGTATACACAGGGAAAAGCAGTACTCATTGCAGCCGTTGCTATAGATGAAAAAATGGTAGATGAAGACTTTTTACCGCTCACTGTACAGTATATTGAAAAATCTTATGCTGCAGCAAAGATACCAGGAGGATTTATAAAAAGAGAAACAAAGCCTGGTGACTTTGAGACATTAACTTCTCGTATAGTAGACCGTTCTTTACGTCCACTTTTTCCTCAAGGCTTTCATTATCCTGTGACTATTAGTGTAATGGTGGTAAGTGCAGATGAAAATGTAGATATGCAAGTTGCAGCACTACATGCAGCCAATGCTGCATTGTTTATCTCAGACATACCAGTGAAGACCTCTATAGCAGCAGTACGCATAGGAACAGAGGGTGATAATCTGGTTATTAATCCTACATTGTCTCAACAAAAAACATCTGAACTTGATCTTCTTGTGGTGGGTTCTGGTAAAGATGTTGTGATGATAGAGATGCGTACACTTGCTTCAGAAAGTGAAGCAGGACAGTTGTCAAATGAATTTTCAGAAGATGCACTTGTAGATGTTATATCGATGGCAGCAGACTCTATTGCTGAAGCGACTGAGGTGTTTAAAGAAAGTTTTACTCCATTAGTTAGAGAGCCTTTAGCACTAGAACTTGCAGAAGATAAGGTTGATGAATCGCTTTATGCACACATAGAAAACAACTATGCGAAAGAGGTAGAAAAAGCGATTGCACATATGGCAAAATCTGAGCGTTCTAGCGAACTAAAGAAAATACGTCAAACTATTTTATCTGAGCTGGAAGCTGAAGGTAAAGAAGCAGATAAATCTTTAATAACGAAAGTTCTTGAACGTTATAAAAAGTCTGTTGTAAGGACAATGATACTCGATAAAAATATACGTGCAGATGGTAGGGCACTGGATGAAGTACGTCCTATAAGTATAGAGACCAATCTATTGCCATCGGTACATGGTTCATGCTTGTTTACTCGTGGACAGACGCAAGCACTTGTTACTGTGACTCTTGGTGATAAAAAAGATGCACAAATGTATGAATTGATTACAGAGAAAAATTCTCTTTCAGAAAACTTTATGGTACATTATAATTTTCCAGGATACTCAGTAGGAGAAGCTAAGTTTATTGGGGCTCCAGGACGGAGAGAATTGGGACATGGAAATCTTGGAAAAAGAGCTATGGAGCCTACACTACCATTAAACTATGATGGTAGTATTCGTTTAGTATCCGAAATTTTAGAATCAAATGGATCTTCTTCTATGGCAACTATTTGTGGAGGTGCATTAGCACTTCGTGCTGCTGATGTAGATACTACAGCACTTACTGCTGGTATTGCTATGGGACTTGTAAGTAATGGAGATAAATATGCGGTACTTACAGATATTATGGGATTAGAAGACCATGATGGTGATATGGACTTTAAAGTGGCTGGAACTTCAGAAGGAATTACGGCACTACAAATGGATATAAAGCTTGGTGGTATTGATATGTCAGTACTTAAAGATGCATTACAAAAAGCAAGTCAAGGTAAAAATCATATTTTAACTCTAATGGAAGATGCAGCAAAAAATATACAAACTAGTGAAGCACTCCCAAGTACAGAAAATTTTAATGTACATCCATCTAAAATTGTTGACATCATTGGTAAAGCAGGGGCAACAATTCGTGAGATTATAGAGAAGTTTGAGGTAAGTATCGACCTCGATAGAGATGTAGGTGGTGTCAAAGTTTCAGGTGGAGACAAAGATAAAGTAGCTGCGGCTAAAGAGCACATTGAAAACATTGCTGCTACACCTGTGAAGAAACAGATGGAATACAAAGTAGGTGAGTCCTATGACGGTAAGGTAAAGCGTATTGTTGATTTTGGTCTTTTTGTTGAGATGCCAGATGGCTTTGATGCACTGTTACATATTTCAAAAGTAGCAAAAGATCGCGTCAATAATTTACCAGAACGTTACAGCGAGGGTGATGATATTACGGTAATAGTCATGGAGCAAAAAGGTAAAAAAGTAGAGTTAGCAACACCTGAGTTTTTAGCATAATTACAGATAAAAATGACGCATATAAAAGAAAGTATAAATATAGATGACAGAAGAAAATAAAGAATACACCTTTCCTTGGGGGTTTCAGTTAGGTAATTTGAATAAAGATGAGACAAGTATTCCTCTTTATACAAAAAGTGATGATGGTGGATTTTGTATACTGTATGATAAGAAGTCAGAACCAAAAGTTGATTTAATGTTGGAGAGTTTGTGTTTGCAACTCCTTTCATCAATGCCAACAGGTAGTCTAGAAGTAGATCTTTTTGACTTTGGTAAAAAAAAGTTTTACCACCTTTCCCCACTACAACATGTAGAAGTTTATAAAACGGCCTATAATCTTGACATGATGAGTGACCTTTTTAAAGAGATAGAAAATACTATTGTAACAAGATATACGGAACTTATATGTTGTAACAGACCAAGCATTGATGAACATAACCAAAAATCTAAACTGAAACAGAAGTACCATTTAGTACTTATAAATTTGGCAAATTTTCCAACAGAAGAAACGACACTGCGTCAAGTAAAAAACTTTGTTGAATCAGCCCAAAAAGCTGGAGTATATGTTATAGCATTTGGGTATCATGAAATAGAACAAAATGAAAACCCATCTATACAAGTAATTCTACAGTATTTTAAAACGTTAAGAGTTTCAGAAAATAAATTTGAAATTACAAGTGATATTTTTGAATTTCCAGAGTTACTAGAAGACCATAGTTTTATGGCACTAAACTTAGACAAAAGTGCCTTGATGGAAAAGACACTAACGCATGCCAACCTTGAGAACCTTATGAATCCAGATTCTATGAAACTCGAACAAAATACAAAAGTTCTATAGTCTAGGGTTTTTTAGTATAAATTAAATGCATTTTAGCTATACTTTCGCGTTTATATGAAGTAATCAGTAGGGAAACAGCTTGCATTTATGTGGTTGTTGGTGATGTTTTACATCATTTACGTTATCCGAACAGACTTTTATGACAGTCGTAGAGACTTAAAATCTATTAATTTAAAGGATATAAAATGAAAAAGTTTTTCTTACTTTTCTTAGCACTTGGTGCTGTTGCATTTGCTGCTGAAGTAGATGGTCAATCTATGATTAAAGCATACTCAGTAGTTGCTGCTGGTGTTGGTCTTGGTCTTGCTGCTCTTGGTGGAGCTATTGGTATGGGTCACACAGCTGCTGCAACTATTGCTGGTACTGCTAGAAACCCAGGTCTTGGTGGTAAACTAATGACTACAATGTTTATTGCACTAGCAATGATCGAAGCGCAAGTTATCTATACACTAGTTATTGCACTTATCGCTCTTTACGCTAACCCTTTCATTGGATAGGACGCAGACAAGGCAAAGCCTTGCTTTGCTACGTTAAACACTGAGTTTCCCTCAGCGGGAGGCTCATGCGACTAGTCGCATAAATATTATTTTTTATGAAAATAGTATGACCCCTCATTTTTTAAGTTTCTATAGTACTTTAACTATATATCTACAATGCGCACGTGGTGGAACGGTAGACACGCTACCTTGAGGGGGTAGTGCCCTAGTGGTGTGGAGGTTCAAATCCTCTCGTGCGCACCAT
>JAYEFI010000102.1:0-2614 GCA_034658615.1 Campylobacterota bacterium | reverse complement strand
CTTCCATACTCTGTTCCATCACTTCCTGCAGCATCAAGGTCTCCATAGGCTTCAATTGCATCTAGACAGCCATCGTTATCACTATCGTAGTCTAGGTAGTCAGGTGTGTTATCTTGGTCTGTGTCGGTTGTGGTACATGTAGTATTAATAGCTTGTACTTGTACATCATCAAGACCTGCGTAAGCCACAGGATAAGCGCTATTTGAGAATGGGTTTGACATACTCTCATTAGCTACCCCTGGGCGTACTTCAAATTCTAGTTCCATAAAAGTAGAAGTAGCAGTAAACTCTAATTCTCTACGTACCCATTGTTGATTACCTCCAGTAAGTCCTCCACAAGATACACCAGAAGAGTATTGAGTAGTGTCACCAAAGGTAACTTTAAATCGAGTAGAGTAAGACGACGAAGCACAAGTACTACCAAAAAAAACACCGAGGTTTGTTTCATAAAAGCTTACTTTGTATGTTTGACCAACAGTCAAATTATTTACACTTGTTGAAAGTCTTTCATAGATGTATGTGAGACCTACTTGATCTGCTCGAGGTTCTCCCATATATAGTGCAGCAAATACACTACCTTGTGGTGAGGCACTTGCACCATTACCAAATGAATAAGGGAGTGGAGGATCTGATGTAATACCAGCAGCTGCGATTGATGTATGTAAATCAACTGTAGAATAGGCTGTCCATCCTAATTGACCATTGTAATTGTTGGTGATTGAACTACTAGAGTCAAATATATTTTGATTATCAAAATAGCCTGAAAATCCATCAAAGGTTCCATCTGCTGTAAGTATGTCGCTTCCTGCACTAGAGGTACAACTACCAGCGCCCATTTCAATGCTATCGGTAACACCATCATTGTCTGAGTCATAGTCGTTGAAAACTATACTCCCAGTGTTTGTTGTTGAATTGTTAACACCATCATTGTCAAGATCTGCAGCATATACAGATGTAAGTGATAGTAACATGATAGTGAGTAAGATTAGTGATTTTTTCATTTTATTTCCTAATTATTTTATGTTAATTAGGTAGCTCGGCTATCTGTATATTTCAAGACCCGTGGCTTTCCGTGCACATCTTCACAGATGGCTTGGCTTTTCTAAATATTATTATAACATAAAAAAGTATAATTTAAACATACAAGTTAAGGGGATCTCTAATATATCTGCGTTGTGGGCATACTTTTCCACTTATTTGATTTCAAATTTTTAATTAAATCTTTTAATAAGACTAATTTACTCCCATTATTGACAATTGTCAATTTAAGACCCTAATTTCTTCGTTATAGTTCGGTATCTCAAAAACAAAAGGATACAAAATGAACGAAGCAACAAAAGCGATTATTAAATCAACAGCACCAGTACTTAAAGAAAATGGTGAGGCAATTACGACTGAAATGTATAAGGTATTATTTTCTAAATATCCAGAAACACAAACACTATTTAAAGATGCAACACCAGATCAACACAAAAAATTGGCTAATGCAGTTTATGCTTATGCGGCAAACATTGATAAACTTGAAAACCTTAGTAAAGGTATAGAGCAAATGGCTACAGTGCATGTAAAAACAAATGTTCGTCCTGAACATTATCCTATGGTAGGAGATGCCCTTTTGCAAGCAATTAAAACTGTACTTGGTGAGGGTGCAACAGATGAAGTTATGAAAGCATGGGAAGAAGCCTATGGATTTTTAGCAGAAGTACTTATAGCTAGAGAAAAAGAAATGTACGCACAAAAGTAGATAGTTGTGGGGTAATATATATAAATTATAGTAACTTAATGGTATAGTTAACGTTATGAAAAAACTATCTATCTATGACACATTAAAAGAAATAAGTATGTTCTCTTCCTTGGAAGAGCTAGAGCTTAAATCACTTGAAAACATTTCTCATGTATATGAGTATGATGAAGGTGCTACGCTCTTTTTAGAGGGAGATGTGAGTGAATCACTTATGCTTCTTACCGATGGTGTTGTAAGTATTTTTAAACATGACAGCAAAGGCAATGAAATAGTTATAGGCTATTTTAACCGTTATGCCTTACTCGCAGAAGCTGCAACACTTCGGCATACCCCACTACCTTCAACTGCTAGGTTTCAAACATCAGGGGCAGTCATCAAGATAGACCTTGAAGCTTTTGAAGAACTTTTTATAAAACACCCCAATATCTCTTATGAACTCATACAGTCTTTACTTAAAAAAGTAGAGTTATTACAGCAAAATATTCATTTTAACATAGCTTCCACTGCAGGAGAGAAAATACTGCATTTTTATAGACAAAACTCAACATTAAGTCTAGACTTAAAGCAATATGAGATTGCTTCTGTGCTTGGAATGACTGCAGAGACATTTTCTCGTAATGCAACCAAGTTAGTGAAAGATGGAAAACTTATTAAGATTTCTACAGGTTTTAAAATCAAATAGTATTATTGGTTTTTCTATCGTTTAATGAGTTCTAGTCCCATTTCAAAAGGTAATTCTCCAGAAAGACTTAATTGTTCAACTTTTTGTTCTAGTTGTATTGTTGTCAATGAGTTATATGATGTTGATACAGGAACACTTTCAGTAGTCTCTCGGTGTATATTGACAAAAAATATATGCAAACTAAAACA
>JAYEFI010000101.1:0-10606 GCA_034658615.1 Campylobacterota bacterium | reverse complement strand
CATAGTAGTATAAAAAATCTTAATAGTTAATAAGGTTTTTAGAATATCTCGCAATAATTACACATTAACTAAAAAGAGACATAATGAATACATTTCAACTTACACAACCCGTAC
Source organism: Campylobacterota bacterium (assembly GCA_034658615.1). Lineage (GTDB taxonomy): Bacteria > Campylobacterota > Campylobacteria > Campylobacterales > Sulfurovaceae > Sulfurovum. The sequence goes on along the minus strand of JAYEFI010000101.1, from coordinate 10,492 downwards.
TAGAAGGCTATAAAAATGAGAAACTCACTGAAGAGAGAGTAAATTTTTTAACCACTCAAGCCAATGAGCAGATTAATGAAATTGCTCAAAATGAAACGTTATATAATCGTTTTATAGATGAAGTCAATGCACCCGAAAAAATAGATAACCTTATTCTCTGGATACTATTTATGTCAGATGAAGACAGATGCTGTGACTATATACGTGCATGTGGTAAAGACTTTAGAGACATGATACCTATAAGTGATTTAGGGGATTTATTGCTTTACATTGTTTACTTGAAAAAAGTTGACGATGTAGAGCTCGATGGATTTGACTATTTAATGACATATAAAAATGAAGGTTTAGAAGAAGTAGATCAATTTAGTTTTACAAACATCTTTCTTTATATTCAAAAGTCAAAAGAAGTAGCCATAGAGTTTTAACTACTTCCTTCACACTACGGCATATAAGGAATAGTAGGTAGTCCCATACCTTCGCTGTACCCACACATAAGGTTGGCTGCCGCCAATGCCTGTGAAGATGCACCACGTAAAATGTTGTCTATAGCAGAAGAGACAAACAAGGCATTGCCTTTTTTAGTAGCATAAATATCACAAAAATGTGTTCCAGCAGTACTTTTAATATCTACAGGTTTTTCACGTATACGTATGAATGGGTCATTTTTGTAGTGCTCTTTGAGTATTGCTATTGGGTCTATATCTTCTTTTAGCGTACCATAGACAGAGACCAGTTCACCACGTGTTACAGGTATGAGGTGAGGCACAAAGTTTACATTGAGTTTAATACCATGCACTTTTTCTATTTTCTCTGCTATCTCTGGTTCATGTCGGTGATTGAGTGCTTTATAGGCAAATATATTTTCATTCATATTTACATAATGTGCATTTTCACTAAGACTTTTACCTGCACCTGAGAGCCCCGACTTAGCATCTACAAAAAGTGGTGCATTTACATCTAGGTATGGCACTAAAGGCAATATGCCTAGTAATGTAGCTGTTGGGTAGCACCCCGGTCCTGCAGCTAAGTTTGTCTTTTTGAGTTCTTCACGGTAGTATTCTACTAGTGCATATACTGAGTCATCTAAATGGTTTTTATCTTCATGTAGACAGTAGTGTTCCTCATAAGTGTCAAGTTCCAAACGGTAATCTGCTGAAAGGTCTACTACTTTTACACCCTTGTCTAACAATGTCTTAGCAAAACCCATAGATGCTTTGTGCGGGAGTGCTAAAAACACTAGCTCACAACGCTCTGCTACTGTGTTGGCATCTGCTTTTTCTACAGGTAATGAGATAACATCCACCAAAGAAGGATGTAACTCTTCTAGGTTTATGCCTCCTTGCGTGGTTGCAAGATAGTTTAAGGTAAAACCATTGTGTGTTACTAACATTTTTATAAGTTCTAGACCAGTATATCCACTGGCACCTACTACGCCTACCTTTATCATAACTATTTCCTCAATCTCTAAATATTAATTTCAACATACGATACTTCTTCAATATCATACGTTTTTTTACCCGATGGTAATGTCATGACTATTTCATCACCCTCTTCTTTTCCTAAAAGTGCTTTCGCCATAGGAGATCCAATAGAGATAAGTCCTCTACTAGGGTTTGACTCGGTGCCACCAACTATAGTGTATGTTACCTCTTCGTCCGTGTTTTGGTCTGTCATCTGTACTGTTGAGCCAAAACTTATACGCTCATGTGCAAGTGTAGATGGGTCAACAACCTGTGCACGTCCTACCAAGTCAGTGAGTTCTGCAATACGTGCTTCCATTAAGCCTTGTTCATCTTTTGCTGCATGATACTCTGCATTTTCTTTTAAATCACCTTGTGCTCTAGCTTCATCTATCACTTGTGCAATTCGGTTACGTTCATTTGTTTTTAAATTCTCTAGTTCTTCACTTAATTTTCTATAGGTTACTTCTAACATCGGCTCTTTTTGCACGATACATCCTTGATACATTTATTGATTAAGATATTATAGCAAATAGAACCCTCTGAATACCCTGAAAAGGTTCACCCTTTGACCTATCTCTATCCATTGTTTTTAAGCTTCATAGTTATGATGGAAGAGCATTATCTTATTTTAACCTCTTTATATCTTCTTTAAGTTCTTTAAGACTCTCTAGTTTTTGTAGTTGTTTTTGGTTTTTCTGGGGTAGTATATTTGCAGTTGTTCGGTAATTCCGAACAACTGCTTCTTTATCTAACTCTTCTTCATCAAATATAGCTTTGATATGCTCACTAATAGTTGATTTTGCTTTACCAAATACTTCACATATTTGAGTTTGAGATAGCCATAAAGATTCATCTTCAAATCGTACATCAACTTTTATGTTTCCGCTGTTGTTTTGGTAGATTAGGAAGTTTGAATTATCTGTCACTTGATACCTAATTGTTTAGAATTTTGATTGCTCAATATTTTAAGTTGGTTTATTGCTATACTATTTAGTTTTTGTAATCTTTGCGATTGAGAAAGTTCTTCATTTATAAAATGTGCATTTAAAGATTCAAGGTTTGAAAGGCATACAAGTTGATTTACATTTGCTTCATCTCTTATATTACCTTTTTTATTTTTGTTATCTTCTCTCCATTGTTTTGCCGTCATACCAAACAAGGCTACATTTAATATATCTGCTTCACTTGCATATACAAAATTTATCTGTTGTGATGTTAGTTCTTTTGGTATAAGGTTCTCTTTTATAGCATCGGTATGAATATGATAGTTTATTTTAGTAAGATTTCTTTTTATATCCCAACCAAGTTGTTTTAACTCTTCATCTTTTAATCTTTGGAACTCTTTTATTAAATATATTTTAAACTCTGCACTAATCCACATTCCAAATTCAAATGCTATATCTTTGTGTGCATAAGTACCACCATATCGACCTGCTTTTGAGATAATACCTATAGCATTTGTAGCTTCTATCCATTTTTTAGAACTCAGTGTAAAACTATTTAATCCAGCCTCTTTTTTAAACCCGTCGAATTCGACTGTTTTAAAATCTGGATTATAAATCTTTTCCCAAACACCTAAAAACTCTATAGTATTACGATTTCTTAGCCAATTTCGTATAATATCATTTGCATCTGTAGGATTCTTTGATTTTGCAATATCGGTCAAAGATATATAATCTTCATCTTCAATTTTCAATACAGTAAGTTCATTCTCTAGTACAGTTATCTTTGCCATTACACCACCCTCACTTTCCCAGTTACTACACTATCTATCAAAGTAGTTTTATACTCTTTTAGTTTTGTGATTTGTTTTTGAAGCCATATATTTGATTTGGGATCTAAGACAATCGTCTGGTCTACTATGTTCCATATGAAAGATACTAGTTTGTTGTGTGACACTTGATTCATCTGTCTTTCCCTTAAAAGTTTTTGTTACTATTGTATCAAATAAGTTATATATGTAAAAAAATAATACATAATGATAATGAAAAAAAGTAGAAAAAGAAGATATAAAATCTTTTTTTTACTTCCAGTACGTGTCTAATCTAACACCCCAACCTTTTCTCCATCTCTCCTCTCCTCTTGCAGGAGGTGAGTTTTTTATGCGTCTACTTAGCATAGCTTTGGCACTGTTAGAAAATGCTTTATATTTATTGGTATTTGACTCGTCTAAATGTTCTAAAACTTGCAAGAGTCCCCACCCCTGCCCATTGTAGCGTTCGCTTTTAAGTGTACCCTCACCTTTGAAGTTTGTATAGTCAAGGAGTATATAGAGTCCTTTTTCGTCTATAGTACCGTTCGATTTATATAGAATATTATTAAATCTACGTTGTATTAATGTGGCTTTTTTACTGCTTTTGATTGTAGCTAACATTTGAGGTAGTGCTTCATTGAGACGCTCTGCCATAAATGACGCTTGATAGGGCATTGTTCTTTTTAAAAATGTAAAAAGCTCCATATATTTTTTAGACCTTAACTGCTTGGCTTCAAAAAATGCTTCTTTTGTTTGCCATGGGAAATCAGTATTACTGTTAAGCCATATAGGCATTTTAACCGCTTTTGACTCCATATAAGATAGCATCATAGGGAAGACTTCTCTAAAGCGTTCAGTATGCCCCTTAGGAAACCATATGGCATGTCCTATGCCTACACTTGCGAAGTCTTCACCCTTGTTCCACCAGACAAGATACTTGTCTTTACCTGCCCCTTCATTTTGCCATACTTTTTTGGCTATAAAATTAGCCTGAGTCTTTGTAAGTTTAACCTCAGTAGCCCATAACACATTGACAAGCAATAATGACATAAAAATAGCTCTCATACATTCTCCATTAAATAAGTTTCATTATACTATCTAAAATAAATTAGGAAACTCGACAAATGAGATATAAAACATTATGTATAGCACTATTTATGGTGACAGGTATAGAAGCCACTACACTAACATTAGATGACAAAGTACTCAATGGAAACTGGCACTTAAGAAAGCTTGATGGAAAAGAGGTACGAAAAGCAAGAGCTATTGTAGAGTTTAGTACTAAAGAGATGCGTATACAAGGTTTTGACAGTTGTAACCGTATAGACGGACTATTGAAAAAAGATTCAGAATACAGTGCAACTGTTCCTCTAATCCGTGCTACACGCATGGCATGTCGCACTACAACACAAAGATGGGTGAGTAAAAAACTTCATAAAACACTCAAAGAAGGATTTCACATTAAAAAAGAAACTAAACATGGTGTAGATGGTATAACACTTAAAAGTGAAAATCATGAACTCTTTTTCAAAAAGATGGACAGAAAGTTGTAAAACTTCATTGCCATCTTACTCTTAGAGCGTTAGACAAAACTCGGTGCATCATTGGCAAAGAGTATGAGGTCTCCTGCTCTTGTATGTTCTACAAGCATACTTTCCATGTCTGCCTTTGTGGCTAGTTTTACAAGTTTATCGGATTCTACATGATCTTTAAAGATAGCATAGTTTAAATCACCTGTGACTACCACCACATCAAACACTTCATTGACACGTTTTGCCACTTCTATATTTAGTTTGTCATCTACTTCTACAAGACCTGGAGTAATGACAACTTTACGTCCTTCATAGGTAGTTGCCAAATCAAAAGAAGCCATCATACCGTCTATGTTTCCATTGAAGCTATCATCAAGTATCACTTTACCACCAGCGTCCATACGTTGCAGTCTATGTGCTACAGGCTCCAGTGTGCTAAGTTGTTTTTGTATCTGCTCATCTGTAAGTCCTAACTCTTTAGCTACAAGTACAGATGCTGCTAAATTCATAGCATTAAATGCACCCAAGATACTTGCAGAATAGCGTACACCATCTAAAGTAAAGCTCGTACTTTCTAGTGTTGCTTCTACATTTTCTATGATGAACTGAGGTGCCGGTAAATTGGAACGTATGTCTAAATTTTCTTTTGTTCCAAAGGTATGTACATTGGACTCAGGTTTCACCATAGCACTCTCATGTATCCATGCTTGTTCTAGTCTACCTGTTTGGACTATCTCCATTTTAGTATTTCGTATGTTTTCCATCGTTCTGAAGTACTCTATGTGTGCAGGGCCTATTTTTCCTACTACAACATAATGAGGATTTACAAATGTAGTAATTTCAGAAATATCACCCTCACCTCTAGCTCCCATCTCTACCACATAAACTTGTGTATCTGCTGGTAAGTCATTGTTTACATCTATCATCACACCACCCAATGTATTGACCGAACGTGGCGTTGCGTAGGTTTTATATTTGGCTTTAAGTAGGTGTTCTATGTAGTTTTTAATACTGGTTTTACCATAACTTGCCGTAATGCCTACTACTTTCATATGAGTCATAGATGCTATCTTGTTTTCTGCTTTCACTTTGTATCCATGTGATAATATTTTCTCTATAAATACAGAGATAAAATAGGCTATAAAGAGTGGTAACACCACTGCAAAATGTTTAAATACCACTGCAATAAAAATAGCTATTAGAAGCATAGTCATAAAAAAACGTTTAACGCGTCCTGTAAATACAAGTGGTTTATCTAGCCCTCTGTACCATTGAGATAGTAATACTACATACCCAATAACAACAACAAATCCATACTCACTTACACCATCAACAAAGGCATAAAGACTAAAAGGAAGAAGAAAATAAACAAAGTGCCACCATGTTTTAGTATGATGAAAAATTACACGATTTAGCTTATATGAGTACCATTGAAGATTGGTAATAAAATAATACCCCATAGACAAAAGAAAGAGTGCATAAAAAATTGAGTTCGTTATTTCTAACATAATTAGGTTATCCTTTGAGTTGTTGGTTAATAGTCTGTGCAATAAAATCTTTATGCTTTAAAAAGAAAAAATGGTCACCATCAAGTGGGTAAAATTGTGAATTGTTGATGAGGCTAGATATTTTTTCTCCTGTATAAAGGGGCGTTGCTGTATCTTCTTTCCCCCAGAAGCATAAAGTTTTACTTTGAGACTTTGAAAATTCATCTTCAAAATCTTCATCGACTACATTTTTAAATGTTTCATACATTTCATGGCTCATGCCTTGTGCATCAGGTGCGACAAAAAGTTCTCGTATTTTTTGCATACCAAGCGGTTTAAGGAGTTTGAATGTCGCTATTTTAATCTTCACCGACCAAGGCTTGACAGTCAGTACGCCTGCAGAAGAGAGTAAAACAAGAGAAGGTGTATTTAGAAGTGTAGAAACTTTACCACCAAAAGAGTGCCCCATAGCAATATTTGCTTTCAACGCTAATGCATCTAAAAAAAGTTGCACAATTTCAGCATACTCTTTGGTTGTCAAAATCATCTCATTATTGGACTTACCAAACCCAGGCATATCCAAATAAATATGTTTATACTCAGTAAGCGTATTGCCAAAGGCTTGTTTCATTATCTCTTTATTGCTGCCCCAACCATGAAGTATAATGATGACTTCTTTTTTTGTAGGGTTTACCAACTCGTAAGAGAGTTTGAATTTATTATTTTTATATTCTATATCTTTAGAAGCCATAACGTTCCACTATAGTCTAAAGTTTAATTTTTGGGATGCATCAAATCCATAAATATCATTATATAATTTTAACTTCCCAAGTTCATTTACATAAGCAGTAAAGTATGCTGTATGTACCTCTAAAGGTTTATTTAATACTAAGTGCTTTGTTTTTAATGATTTATACCACGTATTTACAAGTCCAAGAGATTTATTGGTGTAGTTTGTTGCAATATAGTTCAATAAACGCATAGGTTTTCCTAGCCTAATACATCCATGACTATATGCTCTTACACTTCTTTTAAATAATGATTTTGTCTGGGTATCATGCATATAAACTGCATGTTTATTGGGAAATATAAACTTCACGCGACCAAGACCATTTTTAGGAGAAGGCACTTGCACTAATTTATAAGGAATATAACTCTTATCATTTTCTTTCATATATTTTTTCCAATTCACAGTTCTGGGGTTCACTTTAGGTGACTTTAGACTATATGAATCTTTATGTAGTTCCATACCTTTTGACTTAATCCAATTAGGGTTTCTTATTATTTTTGAAATATAACTTTCACGCATAATTGAATCTGGTATATTCCATTGTGGATTAATTTCTATATATTTTAATCTTTCAGAAAAAATAGGTGTTTGTAAATTCTTCTTACCTACAATGACAGAAAATTTTAATTTTGTAACATTATTTTCAATCATACGAACATTAAATTCTGGGATGTTAATAAGCGCATAATTTATACCTAAGTCATGCTTCATGAGTTTTGTTCTCTCAATGTTTAAACGTATTTTATGTAGATGCTCTTTTGTCACTTTTGCATGTGGTTGTTTTAATGCACGGTATCGTTTACTCAATGCTTTAAACTGTGGTGACTTAGGGACATAAGGCTGTAATATTTGCTTAATAGTTTGTCCAGAACGTAATTTATGTAAGATGGTATATTTATATATTTTTTCTTGGTTGGTATCATAGTGTGTATTTATTTTTTGTGCTTTTTTAGCTTTTTGGTAGTGGTTAAAACTTTTTAAATCAATACAAGAGTTAGCAAGATTTTTTGCATAAGAGACTAGCAATTGACTCATTAATCGAGAGTTATTTGATGACTTAATCCTTGTATAGAGTGCCTCTTGATTACATAGTGACATATAAGTATCATTTTCTAAAATTTGTAAAAATTCTTTTTTTTGAGATGATTTCCATCCATTACGGTCAGGACCAAACAAATCACCACAACCACTTAACAACAACATAAAAGCCACAGCTAATAATATTTTATTTTTCATATTTTACCTTTTAAGTATCTACTACACATATATGCCGAAGAGAATGCCCACTGAAAGTTGTATCCTCCCAGTTTTCCTGTTACATTTAGCACTTCACCTAAACAATAAAGTGCATCCTCTTTTTTACTCATCATAGTTTCTTTATTTATTTCATTTGTATCAATGCCACCTTTAGTGACTTCCGCCCTAGAGTACCCAAAAGTACCCGCAGGAGAAAAGATATAAGCATTGAGTACTTTAAGCTTTTCAATCTCTTCTAAATTCATTTTATTAAAGGGCTTGTCATGAAGAGATAATTGTAGCAAAAAAGCCTTTGTAATACGCTTTGGCAAGGGTAATAGTGTACTTATATTCTTTTTTGAATCTTTTATCGTTTTCCAATTAAAATCTGGTAGAAAGTCTATTTGCATTTTTCTTTTCTCCCAAAAGAGTGAAGCATCTAAAACTGCCGGTCCACTAATCCCTTTATGTGCAAAGAGTAAAGCACCAGAGCAAATTTTATCATTGACATGTATTTCTACATCACAAGATGCCCCTGAGAGTTCTTTAAAAAAGAACTGCTCTTTTTGAACAGTAAAACCAACCAATGCTGGTGCTGTCTTAGTCACACTATGTCCAAAAGATGTTGCCAAGTCGTACCCAATACTACTAGCTCCCAACTTAGGAAAACTAAGTCCTCCAGAGGCTATAACAAGATGTTGGCACTGGTATATTGTTTTATTTGTTTTAACAAAAAAAGTATCACCCTTTTTAGTGGCTGAGACTACTTGTTCATTGACATGTGTAGACTGTTTTTTACTCTCTTTTATCAATATATCGACCAATTCTTTAGCAGTATGTTTACAAAAATACTGTGACTCTTTACGAATCTCAGGTTCTAACCCTTGCCTAGAAAGCCAAGTCAACAATGATTTTTCATTAAATTTTTTTAATGCTGGAGAGATAAATGCTTCCTCTGCTAAAAAATACTCTGCACCCATTTTGCTGTTGGTAATATTACATTTACCTCCACCAGAAACAAGTACTTTTGCAGCAACTTTTGCATTACTTTCTATGACAAGTGCAGTGTTTTTTGGGAGTAAAGATGCCAACATAAGTCCACTCGCCCCACCCCCAACAATAATTACTTTATATTTCATGCTGTGTATTATACATGAAATATATCGATATATTAAGAGAATATTTAATATGATATAATATTAAACTCAAACTATAAAATAAAGATGGATATAATGGATACATATGTATAAAAACCTTTTTATATTGTTATCATTTATTTCGCAAACACTATTTGCAAACTACATTAGCATTAGTGACACAGCTGGAAACGTTGTCAAGCGTAAATACTTAACACAAAAATCCAATGCTTTTTTTTCACAAAACCCAACAGAGTACTCTTTGCAAGCTATTTACGATGAACTTCATCGTGCCAAAAATCTTGCTACAATACGTCAAAAGACACATCAAAAAGCTAAACGCATTACAAGAAAGCAAGCTGATGCAAAACGTCATGGCAAAACCTATGCATTGTCACAATCAGAAAAAGCTGCTCTTTTAGAAGATGCGAAGTACTTCAAAGGTGGCAAATACGTCTGGGGTGGTACAACGCCCAATGGTTTTGATTGTTCTGGTTATGTGCAGTACCTCTATAAAAAACATCATATTAACCTACCACGCACTGCTTGGTCTCAATCTAAAAGAGGTATAGCTGTGAGCAAAAACAACCTACAAAAAGGTGATTTACTCTTTTTTTTAACAGATAAAAAACGAGGTATACCTGTCACACACGTGGGTATTTACCTTGGAGATGGACAGTTTATACATGCGGCATCAAAGAAAAAAGGTATTATTGTTTCACCTTTAAACACGGGGTACTATGCTAAAAAATTTGTCTCTGCATCAAGAGTACTTCCTTAAGGGGACCTCTAATAATAGGTAATGCTCACAATGGGCTTTGCAAATGTAAGATTGTGCAAAAGATTTATAAGTCCTAGCCATAGCTAAGACGCAGTAAATATTTTGTGCAAGATTGCGTTTGCAAAGTCCACCCTACGGGCAGTTACAGCTTTCGCCTATGCGTTGTTACTCTTTCTCACCTTAGCTGAAGGCTAAAAGTTAAAGTCTTTGAAGTTTTTTAAGTCCTTCTTTTACAAGTGTACTTGTATCACCACTAGAACCAGCAAGTGCCTTTTTGATGGCATCTTTCTTAAATCCTAAACTCTCCAATGCCA
>JAYEFI010000100.1:0-2656 GCA_034658615.1 Campylobacterota bacterium | reverse complement strand
CACTACAAGCACATATCACAGCAGATAAAGATACCAGTGACACCAATGAGCTTATCACGGCTACTGACTTTAATGGTACACACCTAAGTATCACTGATGCTGGTGGGACACAAAAGGTTGACCTCTCAGACTTGAATAACTCTGAAACTGTAACAAGTGTAGCTAATACCATTGAAGGTAATAAAATTGCAGATTATACAAATGAAAGTGGAACGGTCATAGCTATAAATGAAAGTATTTCTACATTAGCAGATAATGGTGACGGTTCTTATACATATACAGATGAGAATGGTACTTCAACATCATTTACGCTTTCAGTTTCAACTGCCTCAACAGTTATGGTAGATCAATCTTTTTTGGCTAAAGCATCAGTCACTGGTGATTCAAATCAGCCCAATCTCATTTTAACATTAGCGAGTCAACGTGTAGATGCAGGTTGGTCAATTTCTGGAAATAAAGCGATTTTTAATGATACTGCAGATTATGTTGAAATTAATGCAATGGCATATATGCAGCAAAATACATCTGGTGCATTCGAAAGAATTAATCCAGAATTAGAATTGTTAAAAAATGGTGTAGTTGTCGCAAAAAGTGGATCAGGATATCAGCGTCATTATACAGGACATGACTCTAGTAGTAATACTATTACCTACGTAGATCACAACCCTAGTTCTGGGGATACTTATGAATTAAGAGCACAGCAAGGTTCTAATCAGAATGATGTACTAAATATAGATTTGGGTCACTTTGATCTAATCGCAGTCAAAAAAGTCTCTGTTGTACAGACGATAACACAATAATGGTAAAGTAAATGCATCTTAATAAATTAATCTTGATACTTAAATTACTTTTTTCATTTATAAGTTTTTCTCTTTTATCCCTTCAGCATTCTTGTGCTGATGTCAATATAGGCAATGGAAATATTGAACGTATTAACGGTATAGTTATAAAAGATATTAATTGTCAAAACTATACTATAAAAAGTGGAGGACTTTTAGATACATCTAGTGGTGGGACACTCCGTGAAGTAACAACACTGAAGATAAACGGTGAGTGGGATTATGGAAATGGTCAGATAATAGAGCTTGGAGCTTGGATAAATAATGGTACAGTATCCAATAAGCCAACACAAATCGGAATAAATAAAAATTTAGAATTTACCACACGATGTGGTCCCATTTCTGTACGTGGTACATCTGATACAGATGGAGATGGCATAAGTGATGCAGATGAGGGAGATAATGCTGTAGCTCTTGGATATGGTATTACGCTTGATCAGGACAATGATGGAAAGTATAATTTTCTAGATAACGATAGTGATAATGATGGATTAGAAGACAGTGAAGAGGGTGGTAATAGCATAGATTTTGACAGTGATGGTATACCCGATTATTTAGATAATGCAGATAGAGGTACGATATCAGGCAGTATAACAGAAAAAGAAAGTAATGGTAATCTTATTGTAATCGAAGATGTGACTTTGGTCTTATATGATATGTATGGTAATGAGATTGCACGTACCAAGACTGACAAAGAAGGAAACTACAGTTTTGTTGTTCCTCCTGGTGAATACTATATTCAAGAAGTACAGCCAGAAGGGTATTTTAGTATATATAATGACAATAGAATTGACGTGACTATTGGTGCAAATGATGTCTTAGCTAGCAATAATTTCATAGAAAGTCTTGTATCACCAAATGTCACACCAACACCAACACCAACTGTAACACCAACGCCAACAGTGACGCCAACGCCAACTGCTACACCAACGCCAGATGGAGAAGAGGTTAAAGCTAGGTCTATCACAGATACATCGGTAGAACTTTTATGGAGTGACCCTGAAACAAATGACGTGACTAGTTTTGTTATTTATGCAAATGGTATACGTGTTGGAGTAGTGGGTGCAAATAGAAGAATGCATACTGTAAGAGAACTTAAGCCAGAAACACTTTATAGATTTGAAGTGAAAATATATACTTTATATGACAATTATACTTATGGATTTATTACTATTAAGACAGATAAACAAGGATTAGGATGGCTTCCTGCAGTATATCATATATTGCAGTAGCTTGAAGATTTTAATACCAAGAATAATTAAGAAGGAATTGTACGGAAGTTGTTTCAAGATTAGAACTATCATCATCTATGTTTGTGCTAAGCAGTGACACTTCTGCTTGCCAATGTGGAGAAAACTCATAGCCAACTGTAGCTAAAAATGCTGAGCCTGTTTCCGATAATTTTTCATCTATATTTGCAAAGTCACCTACACCAACACCTATACTTGCATACCATGTATTTAAATTTGGAGTAAAGTAATATGTAGCACCTAGCCCAGCAATACCTGATACATGTAAATCATTCGTACTTGGGACAGAGTACCATGAGGCATTGCGTATATAGTAGAGTCCAAATTGTTCTGTGAAGTTGTATCCTAACTTTATAGAAGAGGCAAACCCAGATTCTGCATCAATAGTAAGAAAATTATCACTATCGAAAGATGTAGAGTGAAAACCTAAACCTATAGAACCCATCCAACCTTCTCTTGTTTCGGTAAAGATATTATTGACCTCAAACGATTCAGCATTTGCTTGTGTTAGTAGAGTAAGTGAGGTTAAGAGCGACAATTTAATTAATTTAGTCAATTTTATTTCCT
>JAYEFI010000099.1:0-2671 GCA_034658615.1 Campylobacterota bacterium | reverse complement strand
ATTTTGACACTTGCTAAACAACCTGCTTTAGCCAAAGGTCAAGTAGATGCACATGTGGTCATACCTACATTGGTGAAAGAAGAAATGCACACACAAGCACATGTCACACTCAACGGCATTACATTTAACGATGACCTAATGAAAAAACTCTACAAAGTCACTTTACCTAAAGCATTTTCTCTCTCAGGAAATATAGATGCAAACCTATCAAACACTCAAATAGTAGGAAAAGTAAATGCAAAGAGCAACATAGCCAATGTTACACTTGAAAACTTGAAATTTAACAAAAATACAAAACATCTCAATAGTGAGTACCTCATCGATGTAGTGAACCTCAAAGAACTCTCTGGGCTGTTACGTACAAAGTTAGATGGTATGATTGTACTCCAAGGAGACATAGAAAAAACAGATACACTAAAGATCACTGGATTTACAGACTCTTTAGGAGGGAAAATAAACTATACACTTGCAGACAAAAATTTTCACTCTTCAATTGTTGCTATGCCCATGCAAAACATGCTTAAAATGTTTAGGTTTCCTGCATTTGTAGACTCAAATACCTCAGGAGAAATCTCTTACAACCTCCTCAGTAAGAAAGGTAGCACTAAACTCTCTTTAGCAGATTTTAAACTTGCACCCAATGATGTGACAAAAACACTAGGAAAAGTGATGCCTATGAACCCAACAGACATTGTATTTGGTGCAACATCACTTGAAGCAACTATAGACGGTGATGAAGTTGTCTACTCTCTTATGGCAAAAGCAAGTGAAGCGTCCATTAGCATAGGTGAGGGGCGTATCAACAAAGAAAAAGACACCCATGAAGCTAAAATAGAATTTGGTTTTAATAAGTATGCCATAGCCGGTAGTATTGGTGGTTCTATTCGTCAACCAAAAGTTGGTTTTGATACCAAAGGCTTCATGAAAGACCAAATTTTAAAAAATGACTTTAAAGACAAACTAGAAAAAGAAGTTACAAGATTTTTGGACCGTCTGTTTTAAAATCATTGCAGCTCCAAGATAACTCCCTATCTCAACTTAGAGTCAAAGTTAGTGTCTAGGTTGAGATTTACATCTACCTTGTTGCCTAAAAAGCCCATAGGTTCTTTAGGCATCACATCTACAAAAGAGACCTTTTTATTTAAACGTTTTTTGATGCGTGCTTTTAGTCTATGTAACACAAGCACTTCATCGACTAAAATACCTTCTATCTCTTTTACGTTAGCAACAAATATTTTACCCTCAGTGTAAGGTAGAAGCTCTGTTCTCTCTATGCCTCTATTGCTTGAGACAGAGTCTATAAAATTATTATATGTCGGTGTAAGGAGTTGTTTTTTTAAGTATGCTTTCTCTTTTTCTCCTACCTTTTTAAAGAAACTAATGGGCTTCTTGTACTCACCAGAACTTAAGTCATCTTCTTCAACACCTAGCTTTTTAGCCAAAGGACCAATGTTATAATGAGGCATAATCACCCCAATAGAACCAACCATCGCATTTTTATTTGCTATAAGTGGCTTAATAGCAGAGGCAATGTAGTAACCACCACTTGCAGCAATACCTTGAATGTACATACTCACTTTTTTCTTACCCGTATAGTCTTTTAGGTATTCACTTAACTCTTCAGAAGCTGTAGGTGAACCCCCAGGAGAGTTCATAATAAACAGTACCTCTTGGTACTCCTTGTCTTCTTTGACTTTATCCATACTTTTTATGACAGTATTGACATACTCTTGTGTCACTTCTTGGTTAAAGTCTATGACTGCAACTTTGTCTCCAAGTGGTACCCCCTCACCCAACAGACCATACGATTTTGCAATCGCAGCCAATATAGCTATCTCTGCAACAATGGCTATAATGAACATCCATGTTTTTATCTTGGAACTTCGTTCATCCCATCTTGCTTTTTTGTTCACAAGTACTTCTGTCTCTTCTTTTTTACCAAAACCAAATAGTGCCATGTATAGTATCCTTTATATTTTCCAATGTTCAAATGTTTTGAGTTTACACTCTTTTTTTACCATTGCCATAAGCTCAGGGAAAAAGGCTAAAAATGCCTCTTCAAGCTCTTCTTTGCTTTCTGCAATGAGCGGAATGTAACGTGTACAGGTGTCTTTACTTCTTGCCCTGTCAGAGAGCCTGTTATCTATACGTCCAAAAGCCGCAACAACACCATCCATATGCTCATAAGAAGTCAACTGTTTGTGATGTACAACCTTTTGTATAACATTTTGTGCCTTATTGGGGTATGTCGGTATGGTGGCAAGTGCGTGCATGCGGAAGTCTTCTAAAAACTTTTCTCTCTTCACAGTACAATACTTGTCCCAATGAAGCGACAAAAAATGGTCATAGAGTACATCTAAAACCACACCTTTCAAATGCCCACGATGCGTCAATATTTTTTTAGAACTAGAAACAATGCTATGAGCATCTGTAAAGCTATCAATGCGTAGATGGTTCTCTATGCCCCTTAAAAAAGCATCACTCGCACCATCCCATGCCTTTGCTTTCAGTGGGTCTGTTAGCAAATTACCTAATTGATGTTCAATATTTTTTTGAGAGAGAAATACATGTGCAAGCCAATTCATAAAGTGCCTATTGTTAATCTACAGTATTGTATCTATCTTATCTTAGATTTTAAATGCTAATATATGGAGACTTCTCATCATTTTAT
>JAYEFI010000098.1:0-10963 GCA_034658615.1 Campylobacterota bacterium | reverse complement strand
TCTGTGTTGCTATAGACGAAGAGAGTGATGAACAAGTGATTTATGAAAGTGCCGACTTACTCTACCATACACTTGTAGGATTAGGCTATAGAGACATCTCTCCAGATAGAGTGAAGCAAGAGTTAGGACGACGTTTTGGCTTAAGTGGGATAGTTGAAAAAGAGAGCCGTAGCAAATAGTTACACGCTCTCCTAAAATCCATCAAGCCAACACTCTTTTAACGCTTTTAAAAAAATCACTGTTTCTTTAGACTCACTTTTAAAGTCATCTATCTCATTTTTTGTTATAGCTATAGCAGATACGCAAGAACTTACAATATCTTCATATTCTCTCAATGAAAAGCCACAACTACTCTTGGCAAAGTTTTTATAAGATTTTTCTTTCCACCAAAGTTTATTTGCTCCTAAAGACAGTGCAGGTATATCTTTTTTTATATACATTGTAGTTGTTATTACATCATAGATAGGTGCTAGATTTGCATCTTCATAGTCATTTTCATAGAGCATCCCATAGTTTTTTAGATGTCCATCTCCATTACGTAAAAAGTGATTCATTATCATTGCTTTTACTAATGTGACTAAAGCACAACGTCTATTGTGAGGAGGAATGATATCTTTAATGAGTCTAGCTAACTCTTCATAACTTCCATCATATTTTTCATCTGTACTACGTGCAGTCAAAACACACATATCTTCAAAGCCAAGATAGGTGTCATCCTCTTTTACATCAAAACGCTTCATAACAAAAAGTGACATATCTTCACTCATATAAAATTCAGGGGTATCAAGCTTTGCATTTTGTATTGCTCTCATACAAAAATATTCGTTTAGTGCAAGTTGAGGATATTCATCAGTCCATGACTTAACTATATAATGTTCAAATTTCATTGTTGTTTTATTTTGTGCAGAAAGTAGTAACTTTGGCTGTACACCTGAAACACCAGAACGGATAGCAAAGCGTTCCATAAGTTCTTCAAAAAGATTCTCCGAAGGTGAGTTAAGTATCTCTTCAAGGCTTAATGCTTCATCACTTTTCTGACTCTTACCAAATTTTACTCTACCCAGAACATGAGGACCTACAATCTTCAAAAAACCCATATCATCCATTTTCTCTATTTTAGAAAAGGCCTTTTTAATAGCTTCTCTTAACGCCCCTTCAGGCATATTCATTTGAAAGATAGGATGAAGTTCTTTATGTGTCCAACTTTGTGAACGTATCGGCATTGTAAGACTTACAACATCTTCCGCTTGCTCATCGTAATTAAAAACATACTGCTCTTCTTCTACACTAAGTTTTCCTGTCTCCTTAGCATTGACAAATACTTGTAGACTACTCTTTTGCATCTTGTAGCTCCTCTAAGGTCTTAGGTCTCCCTTTTGGACGTAATGAAAGTTCCATATCAAGTAAATTTAACAATGTCTCAACTTTCTTAATACCTACTTCATCTATAAAACCATTTTCGATCTTAGAAATAGTTCTTTTTGTGATATTGGAATATTGCTCCAAGTCATCTTGTGACCATTTTTTTTCTTTTCGCAGTTTTTTTATCTCAAATCCAAGATTTTGTAAGGTCATAACAAGTCCTATATATGAATTATACTTCCTATATTATAACTTTTATACTTAAAGATGAACTATATTTCTTATTTTAGTCGTTTTTGTGGAGATGATTGTGCCGTTATTGTTTGAATTGAGTTATGTTGTGGACAACTTCTACCTGCAAGAGGGTTCACAGGTAGATTAAAATATTTTATTTATTTGTTATTGCTCTATACATTTCTGAATATAAGCCACTAACTAGACCTAAACTTAATAAAGCTAGACCAGCGATGAGTACTAATACTTCCATAGTATACTCCTTGATTTTAATTTGTGCTACAGTTGTAGTATAGGGAAAAAAGTATTAAATATAACTTAAAGTTAATATATTCATTATCTTAACTTATTTACTTTCCATCAAATCAAGTCTAACAATCTCCACATGAAGGGCTATCTGCATTTCCACCAGCAAAATATTTACCATCAAAAGAAACCAACGAATAATTTTTCTCATTCCCTAATGACTCTTTCAATCCCTCAATAGATAAAAATCCAAGTGAAGTAGCACCTATTTTTTCTCTTATCTTTTCTACTGTATTATTTGCAGAAATGAGTTCATCTTTGGTTGGGGTGTCTATACCATAACGACACGGGTACTTTATCTCAGGGGCTGCTATACGCATATGTACCTCTTTTGCACCAGCGTCGAGCAACATACGGACTATTTGCTTAGAAGTAGTACCACGTACGAGTGAGTCATCTATAATGGCAACTCTTTTACCCTCTATCATGTGCTTAATAGGCGAAAGTTTCATTTTGACCTTTATATCGCGTATCTCTTGGGTTGGCTCAATAAATGTACGTCCTACATAGTGATTACGGACTATTCCCATTTCAAATGGTACACCTAGTTCATCTGCATACCCCTTTGCTGCTGCCACACCAGAGTCTGGAACAGGCAAAACAAGGTCAACTTCTGCTGGTGTTTCCTGAGCTAGTTTTCTACCAGTTTTAAGACGCGTCTCATAGACATTTTTACCATCAATATCAGAGTCTGGTCTAGCAAAATAAATGTATTCAAAGGCACAAGGACGGAAGTCTACATTTTCATAAACCATTTCAGAGTATGGCTCTTCTCCCTCTTCAAAAATAAGCATCTCTCCAGGTTTCACATCACGTACAAACTCAGCACCTGCAAGTTCAAAGGCGCATGTCTCAGAGGCAACCATATAGCCACCATCTTTAAACTTACCTAGACTAAGTGGGCGTATGCCGAAACGATCACGAATCACAAACATTTTTTTACGACTCTGTATGGCTAAACAAAATGCACCTTCAATCTTTGTAAGCATATCTTTAATACGGTCTACCAAAGAGTCTCTTTCAGATTTAGCAATAAGATGAATAATATTTTCTGTATCCATATCTGTCTGAAAGATAGCACCTTTATCTATTAGCTTATTTCTCACTTCCATCTTATTAACGAGGTTTCCGTTATGCACGATGGAGATTTCACCTAGTTTATACTTAGCAAAGACTGGCTGCACATCACCCTTTGAGTCATTACCTGCTGTGGAGTATCTGTTGTGACCAACCGCACAAGTACCTTCTAGCTTATTTAACGTCTCTTGATTAAATACATCTGCAACCATACCAAGTTTTTTATACACAGTAATGTTCTCGCCATTAGCAACAGAGATACCCGTACCCTCTTGTCCTCTATGCTGCATAGAAAAAAGTGAATAGTACGCTATAGTTGATGCCTTTTTAGCTCCAAAAACTCCGACAATTGCACACATACTATATTCCTAAACAGTCGTTAATAGAGTAGAGTCCACTCTCTTGGTTGACCAACCATTTGGCTGCACGTATTGCACCTTTTGAAAATGTCTCACGAGATGTTGCTGTGTGGTTCAGTTCTAAAAACTCTCCATCATTGTAAAAACCAACTGTATGACGACCTACAATGTCTCCACCACGAAGTGCCATAACGGCTATTTCATCTTTACTTCTCGCACCTACTTGACCATCTCTACCAGAGACTCTTACTTTCTCTAAGTCTAAGTCTCTACCTTTAGCAGCGAACTCACCAAGTGTCAACGCTGTACCAGAGGGTGCATCTACTTTATGGTGATGATGATGCTCAACAATTTCAATATCAAAATCATGCAAAGTACGAGAGACTTGCTCTACCAATTGCTTGAGTAAAGCAATCCCCGCAGACATATTTGATGCATACAATACAGGCATCTTTGTAGAAGCTTCATCCATTAAGTTTTGCTGATGTTCTGTAAATCCAGTTGTTGCAACAACAAGAGGTGTAGGGTTTTCAAGTGCAGCTTCAAAAAGAGTTTGGGTTGCAATAGGAGCAGAAAAGTCTATAACAACATCACAGTTTTCAAGCAGTGCTTTCATGCTATTGGTCACAAGAATATCTTTAGGTAAATCTCTTTTCAACTCATCAAACACATGCACTGTACTTAATGGTAAAACATCGTCATGTAACAATGCATCTATTAAAAGGTTACCGACTCTACCTGTACTTCCTACTATACCAACTGTTGCCATTGTTTATCCTAAGGGTTTAATATATCGAATTATACAAAAAATTATCTAATGTGAGGGTTATACCCAAGTAACGAAATAGGATTCTTTGGGTTATACTCCTACGCTAACTCTTGTAAATAAGCGATTACTTGTAATCCTGCGATAGCACCATCACCAGCTGCAGATACTACTTGCTTAGGTGCGTCTATACGTAAGTCACCTGCAACAAAAAGTCCTTCAACTGAAGTATGCATCTTCAAGTCTACAACCACTTGCCCAAGGTCACTCATCTCACATATAAAACCACCATTGGCATCTTTGAGTACATCATTTTTTACATCTTGCCCCACAAAAACAAAAAGCCCTGTGTTATCTAGATGTGTTATTTCATCTGTTTTGGTATTTTTTATGTCAACACCAGAAAGTCCCATGGCATCGCCTAGAGCCTCTTCTACTACTGAGTTTGTCATAAAATGAATATTCTTTTTTCTTGTTGCTCTGTCCAATGTAGGTGGAGCTGCTCTAAATTCATCTCTTCTGTGTATCACATAGACATCTGAACAAATATTAGAAAGAAAAAATGCTTCTTCAAGTGCGGTGTCCCCACCACCTAGTACTGTAACAGGTTTGTCTTTATAAAAAAATCCATCACATGTGGCACAAGTACTGACACCTCTTCCGTAAAATGTATCTTCACCCTTAAACCCAGCACGTCTTGGTACTGCCCCTGTAGAGACTATGACTGTTTTAGCTTTTAGTGTATCTCCACCATCAAAAGTCACGGTAAAATGTGTACCTGTTTTTTCTACAGAAGCTACTTTTTTCATCTCATGTTTTAAACCAAAATGAAAACATTGTTTTTGCCAAGTATCCATAAAGTCAAGCCCTGTCTTCTCACTATCAAAAAATCCAGGATAATTTTCTATTTCTGAACTTTTTGTTATCTGCCCACCAGGTACACCCATTTCAAAGAGTGAAACATTTTGCAGCCCACCACGTGTTGCATAGAGTCCAGCAGTGAGTCCAGCAGGTCCTCCACCAATAATTGCACAATCTAACATTTTAAAATCCTTATATTGAAATAATTAAATAAATTTAAAGAGTATACTCTTAAAAACTTAGTAAATTATTGAGAAGTAACATAATATTAGATAAGAGAGGTTATTGGCTTGTGAGTGAAGTATGTGTGTACTCCCTAAAAGGAGTACAGAGGTGGGAGATTATCCTAAAATTGTATTAATTTTTTCTGCAAATGCATCTTTAGAAGCTGCACCTACCATTTGGTCTACCATTTCACCATCTTTAAAGAAAAGAATCGCTGGAATAGAACGAATACCATATTTTACTGCGATTTCTTGTTGCTCATCTGTATTTACTTTACAAATTGTTGCTTTACCTTCAAAGTCTTCTGCAAGCTCTTCTACTACAGGAGCAATCATTCTACAAGGTCCACACCATGGAGCCCAAAAGTCTACCATTGTTACACCCTCAGCGATTGTTGCATCAAAATTATCTTGTGTTAAATCTACATATTTTGCCATATTTATTCCTTTGTATTTGTAATTTAAAAAAAGTATAGCGTAATTTCATTATAAAGCTATTGGTTTAGCTTATATTTTTTATAATATCACTTAGATGTGTAGTTATTGTGTACTACTCAGACTATATCACTCTTCTTTAAGTGCAATATCGGGGAACTTAGCAGAGCGTGTGCCTTCTATTGTTTTTGTTTGTGCACCTTTTACTGTGTAGACAAAAGAGATTTTTGCTTTATTGGTACGGTTTTTATTGGCTCTGTGTAAAAGTAATGAGTGAAAAATCACCACATCGCCTTTACTTAAAATTGTAGAAACTTTTGTAGCTATCATTGCTTGATTGGCAATATGTTCTTGTGAAAAATACTCTTTCTCATCGAACTGTTCATCTCTGAAATGCATAGTATGACTTTTAGGTATGAACTCAAGTGCACCATTTTGGCTATTTTCATTGTCTAGTGCTAACCATACACTTACAAGGTTGTTGTCACTAAAATGCCAATAGCGTCTGTCTTGATGCCACTGTGTTTCTGTACTCTCATAAGGCATCTTCGTCATGATAGAGTTATGATGTGCTGTTGTCAACACCACTTTATCATTTAAAACCTGTTGTAAAATAGGACGAATTTTTTTCTCTTCCATCCACGCTTTAAAAAGAGGGTCTCGCTCATACACTTGGCGTAACCTTCTCACAACGCTTTTCTCTTTTTCATGAGATACATAGTCACTCACAGATGTACGATGTTCTTTACTACTATTTCCATACCCTACTTCTGTCTCGATGGGTTCTATTTTATCTTTTAAATGCACTTTTGCAACTTCAAGTATGGCATCACATCTTTTTTCATCTAAAAAATTTCGCAAAACAATAAACCCATCGCTATGAAATTGTGAAAGTTGTGCCTGAGTGAGTTTCATTGTTGGACCTCTATTAAGTTATCTCATTATAACGTAACATTCTCTATAAACTCTACCTCATCATAACGAATAATCAAGGCATCTATAGAAAATGCCATATTTAGTTTTTTGGTTTTCATATAGTAATGAGATGAGTTTATTACCTTACGTAATTTTGCAGGAGTAATATTATACACAGGGTCAAAGTCTGCTTTGCCTGACTTCACTTCTATAAAATGGAGTACACCATCTCGTTTGGCAATAATATCTATCTCACCTAGTTTCCTAGCAAAGTAGTTACGCTCCAATATCACAAAACCCTCTTGCTCTAAAAACGCAGTGGCAAGGGTTTCACTCTTGTCTCCAAAAAGTTTGGGTAGTTCTCTCATGGTTTTAAAAATCCCATAACTTTTTCATCTGTCTTTTGTGTATCATTCACCAAACCATCTAAAATACCAAATACTTTTTTAAACTGTTTATCATTTTTTCGTTCAAGTTCTATCAATTTTTTACCCAATGCATTGTAATGTAAAGTAAACTCTCTTAACTTTGTAAATGTACGCATTATCTCTATACTCACATCTATAGCCACTTGACTTTTAAGCACAGCAGACAGCATATATACACCATTCTCTGTGAAAGCATAAGGCATATATCTCCTACCTCCATGCTCTTCAAAACTTGAGGTCGCAATTTGCGACCTCAAGTTTTCATACTCTTTTTCTGTCAACTGAAACATAAAGTCATTGGGGAATCTTTCACTGTTTCTTTTGACTTGTTCATTTAATCTTTTCGTTGGAACATCATAAAGTGCAGCCAAATCACTATCTAACATTATCTGCTTTCCGTGTAATGTGTATATCTTGTGATGTATGGGTATCGTTAGTTCATTCATTGGTACTCCTAGCGTTTATGTTAGGAGTATAGAGTAAAAAATGGTGAAATGGTGGAAACATGTCAAATTGTCATATTTTTCATTAAGTCGGAAGTTAGATAGATAGTTTAAATAAGGATTGCAGAAGGTCGCAAAATGCGACCTTCTGCATTACCCGCAAGCCACTGCATCGCTCACAGGAATCACATCCACCTGAAGAGATTTAAATGCAGCTGTCATAATAAGTTCATCACTTTTATCACCAAAGATATGATTTAACTTTGAATCTGCATGGTGAAATGTTGTGTAGAGTGTTTTTGGTTGTACTTTATTTGTAAACTTGACTCTAAGAGGATTGGTCTCACCATACTCTGTTTTTAAGATGACTTTTTCAGTGTTAAAGTCTGCTGCATCGTCTTCGTGCACGAGTAAAATATCTTCTGTGTGCTTTTTTATTAACTTTTCACTGTACTTAGTTTGTGCAGAGTTATTGTAATGTGCCATAATTCTACCTGTGGTAAGGTGATACCCTTTAAGTTTTTTACCTAAAATCTCTTCTACCATACCCGATAATGTATAGCCGTGGTATCTAAATGCACCTATGCCGTCTTGCGTTCTAAAATCTTCTCTATGAAGTACTGGCGTACCTGTTCCATCTTCTTTTATTGGCCATGAGATGCCTGCTTTTTCATTGTCACGAAGTACTTTGTATGATGCACCTGTAAATCTATTGGTAGCAGTTTTACGTACATCTTCCCAGATATCTTCTGAAGAGTTAAAGTCATAACCCCCACCCATCTTTTCATCAAGTAGTTTAATGACTTCCCAATCATCAGGCAGGTCAGATTTTACTAAAGGTGTTGAGAGGTGTACCTTTCTCATAGCATTGATGTAGATACCTGTTTTTTCATAGGCTGACTTTACACCCACTACGATGTCTGCACGACGAGCAATGTCGGTCATAAACAACTCTTGTACAAAAATAAGCTCTAAATTCTCAAAAGCCTTCATAAGTTTATTTAAGTTTGGGTGAATATGTGTTAAATCTTCTCCGATGTTAAGTACACCTTTTATTGTTCCTTCGAGCATACCATCAACAAGTTGAGGCGTCATAAGACCCACCTCTTTAGGTGCTTGATAATCTGGTGCATAATATGGAAGCATACCCATATCACAAGCACCTTGTACATTGGTTTGACCTCGAAGAGGCATCACGCCTGCACCATCTTTACCAATATTTCCTGTCATAAGTGCGAGGTGGACTATCGCCATTACCGCATACGAGCCATCTACATGTTCAGTAATGCCAAGTCCCCAAAGGATTAAAGATTTTTTAGTTGCATATTCACGAGCAATTTCAGGAAGCATATCTGCAAGATACTCATAACCTTCAACATCTCTAAAAAACTCAGGGTTTGCATAGGGATCTTTTAAAATATTTTCTTTAAAATGCTCCCAGTTTTTTGTTCTATTTTCAATAAAATCAGGAGCATAAAGCTCTTCAGTGATAATAGTATATGCTATCATATTTAACACAAGTAAGTTTGATTCGTGTGGCGTAATCGCTTTGTACTTTGAAAACTTATGAAGCTTTATCTCACGTACGTCAAAACAGGCAATACCTGTACCATTTTGTGCAGCTTTAATCATACGATTTCCCACAATTGGGTGTGCTTCAGTAGTGTTTGACCCCATCACTATCATAAATTCTGTTTTATAGATATCATCAAAAGGGTTGGACGCTGCACCCTCACCAATGGTAAGTCTCATACCTTTAAGTGATGGAGAGTGACACACACGTGCACAGTTATCTACATGTGGAGAGTCAAGTGTAAAACGTGTAAACTTTTGGAAGTAGTATGCAGATTCACATGAGCTTCGAGCACCTCCAAGTGAACAGACTGATTTTCTACCATGCTCAGCTTGAATACCTTTAAGCTTCATAGCCCCTGCAGTTGTAGCCGAATCCAAATCAGTTTCATACCATGTATCATCTAAATCTGTTAATGAAGATGCAATTTCTGCTTTAATGTCAGGGTTTTTCTCTAAAAAACTTTTACGAATACGAGGTGTTCTGATTCTCTCATCTGAATCAACAAAATCATATCCATGTGTCCCTTTAATACAAAGTTTACCTTCTGACGTTGCTCCATCAGGGTGAGCAAAAATCTTTTTAATTTTGTTTTCTTTTACATCAACATGTGCAGCAATATCACAACCCACACCACAGTATGCACACACACTGTCGATGACCTCGTACTCATTATCTATTTTTTTTGTCATACCTTACCCCTTAATAGACATTTTTACTCTAATAAGAGAAAAATTATCTTATTTAGCTTTAAAATCAAGTTTAATTAAACTAACTTGGTTATTATCGGTCAAATTATACCAAAGGATTAATATGTCAACAATAAATATAGCACAAGAGTGTGGATGTTTCAAAAGAAGTACACTAGAAAACAATGTCACTTTCGATAATAAAGATGATGCAATGATGAAAGCACTAGGTATGGTCAACCATATGAATGATAAATTTTGTGGTAAACATGGTTTTGAATTGAGTGAAAGTGGTGAAGATTTTAGTATTGCCATGAAAGCTCCTCAAGCAGCAGCAAGTGGCGGATGTTGTGGTGGTGGTCACTGCGGTTAATCACACATCTATCTAAGGTTTTTACCATTGATTCGTTATAATACGAACCAATATAAAACCCAAGGATACGCATGCAACATCTAGTAGACACCAATGACTTAACAGACCTACAAATACAAACTCTACTAGATGACACCCTCACTTTTAAAAACAATCCTCCTGCACAATTACTCAAAGACAAACTGCTTATTACCCTTTTTTTTGAGGCTTCAACACGTACACGCTCTTCATTTGAAGTTGCTGCTAAAAGGCTAGGAGCTTCTGTTGTACACCTTGACCCATCACGTTCTTCAGAAAAAAAAGGTGAAAGTTTAGAAGACACTTTTGCTAACCTTTGTGCCATGGAACCAGATGGTGTCATAGTAAGACATACCAAAAACAGTACCCCACAACTTCTTGCAGAGATGCAAACCACACCAGTGATGAATGCTGGTGCTGGCAATTATGCTCACCCCACACAAGCACTACTAGACTTCTTTACAATAGTAGAACATTTTCAAGGTAACATAGACGGTAAAACTGTTGCTATTGTGGGAGACATAGTAAGTTCACGTGTGGCAAGTTCTGGCATACGTCTTTTTGAACGCATGGGTCTCAAAGTTGTTTTAGTAGCCCCTAAACAGTTTATGCCCAAAAACCTACCAATAGGACAGAACTTACCTCGGTACAAAAACTTAGAAGATGTCATGGACAAAGTAGATGTCATCATGAGTCTTCGTGCCCAACTAGAGCGACATGAAACAGAACTCTTTGAAGACTATGCCGACTATGCAAAACAGTACTGCATCACCAAAGAGCGTATGGGCGACAAAAACATTTTACTTTTACACCCTGGGCCTGTCATGCGAAACATAGACATCTCAGATGAAATGCTTGAAGACCCAAGATGTAAAGTACTGACTCAAGTTAAAAATGGTG
>JAYEFI010000097.1:0-11058 GCA_034658615.1 Campylobacterota bacterium | reverse complement strand
TGTAAATCACTATGAATGACTTGATTACCTTGAATACTCACTTGTTTGGCAATACGTATATTTTTAGACTGTGAATAGCCACACTCTACACCACACGCCACTGTTCCTATGAGGTAATAGCGTCCGTTAGGTACACCATAAAAAGCAAACTCACCTTTATTGTTTGAAGCAGTAAATTTTAAATAGTTATAAAGTCTTGAGTCAGCTTTTTTCATCTTGTATCCACCAATATAACTCTCACTATACCACTGCTTTGAATACGACGTTACTGGGTTTAAATAAAGTCTAGTATTTGCGCCTAAAACACGTTTGTTATAAGCATCATGAATATATATTTTACCTTTAACAGTACCTTTTCCAGACTTAGCTAGTCTATTGTACTCATCTAAGGGGAAATGTACTCTTGGGATTTTGACCTGAGGCTTCTTTTCTGTGATAACAGTATGTTGTTCAGTATGAATCTTCTGATCAAGGTCTGAAATATCTACATCTTCTTTCACATTTGTCTCTTGTGCCCAAGTGTTGACTGGTAATGTATTACTTTGATCTCCATGAGGATGTTTCACTACCAATCTTTTTTGTACACAACCCGAAAAAAGAAAGAGTGAAATAAGTGTAAGAAAAAATATTTTTTTATTTGTAATCATTTTGGTTCCTAAATTTATGAATGTTAAATTATACACAATTAACATTTTTTTTTCTTTACACTATTTTGTTCTCTATCAAGAAAACGATGTAAATGTCCTTTTGCTACTTTATCGCCTTCAAAAGCGGCTTGTTGATACCAAAAGGCTGCTTTTGAACAGTCTTTTTTAACCATATTTCCTTTTTGGTATCTTTTTGCTAATTTGTTTTGTGAGTCAACTTCACCTTCTTTTGCATAACGGTGTAAGTTTTTTACTTTTCTTTTTTCACTTCTATAAAACTTTACTGTATTCCCCACAAACCACAAGGTAAATAGTGATAAAAGGAGTAATACATACAGTTCAAAATTTTCTAATTTTTCCATCTCTTTAAGCCATTCCCTTTCTAACCTTAACTATTTACCTAAGCAAAATTCTCCAAACATTTTATCGAGTATCTCTTCACTGTCATAAGGTTTTGAGATAGAAGAAATCGCTTTTACAGCCTCTTGTAAATGATAAGAAAAAAACTCTAACTCACCCCTATAAAGTGGTTCTTTAGATGCTTCAATGGAACATTTCGCACGTGTTACTGCCTCTATTTGTCTTGAAGAAATAAGCATGAGCTCTTCATCTTGCCCAATTGTATCAAATAGATTCTCAAGTTTGACTGTAAGCTTTGAAAATGACCTTTTTGCACTCACTTCTAGTATCTCAAATTTTTGAAGAGCCTGCGTATCAAACTTCTTCTCTAGGTCTGATTTATTTAACGCTACAATTAAATGTGTATCATTTGATATATCCAATAAGCGAATAATCTCTTGGTCTTCATCTGAAAATGGCTTTGAAGCATCAAACAGAGCGATGACAACATCTGCATCCTCAATGGACTTTAAACTTCTTTCTATGCCTATTTTTTCTATGGTATCACTAGAGTTACGTATACCTGCTGTATCTACCATACGTATAAGATGTGACCCGATACGCACTTGTTCTTCAATGGTATCTCTTGTAGTACCTGCAATATCACTTACAATAGCTCTGTCATAATTCAAAAGAGCATTAAGTAGTGAACTTTTACCTACATTTGGTTTACCTACAATGGCAACTTTAAATCCATCAATAAGTCCTTTACGCCTATGACTGGCATCTACTATCTGCTCTATTTGTGTCGTTAGGCTATCTAGCTGTGTATGTATATTTTGCATCACATCCTCAGGTATGTCTTCTTCAGCAT
Organism: Campylobacterota bacterium; assembly: GCA_034658615.1. GTDB lineage: Bacteria > Campylobacterota > Campylobacteria > Campylobacterales > Sulfurovaceae > Sulfurovum. The sequence goes on along the minus strand of JAYEFI010000097.1, from coordinate 9,198 downwards.
AATCTATCATCACTTCTGAATATGCCAAAGATTTTAGTAGAGCATCTCTACTCGTGTCAACAAAATCTTTCAGTTGACCTTTCATCTGTTTGGCAAGTATCTTTGCTGCATCAACAGACTTGGCTTCTATGAGTTTAGAAATTGCCTCAGCTTCAGTAAGATCAATTTTACCATTTAAAAATGCTCTTTTTGAAAACTCACCAGGCTGAGCAAGTCTCACACCATAAGAAACTATAGTATCTAGTATCTCTTGTGCGACAATCAGACCACCATGACACTGAAACTCAACAATATCTTCACCTGTAAAAGAGTATGGACCTTTAAAATAAAGGAGAATTGCTTGATCTATTAATGCATCGTTATGGTTATAAAGAGACGTAAGATATGCATGTCTAGGTGTAATGGAGGTAAGATGAGATATTTTTTGTGCTATTTTTAAAGAAGCGTTCCCACTGACACGTATAATGGAGATAGAAGAGACTCCATGGGCAGTGGCAATAGCAGCAATAGAGTTATGCATAACTATTGTTATTAAAGTCGTTAATTACGACAAATTTTTTACCTTCTTTTGATGACTTTACCGCAACATATTTATTGGGAAATTTCTCACGTAATTGCTCCAGTGCTATTTGTACCAAGATACCATCAAGAAAACGTGTTTTTCCTTTTCCTTCTTTTTCAACAGTCTGAATAACGGGTTTAAGATAGTGAGAAATCATCTTCTGCTGTGTGGTTAAAAACTCTGCTATTTCTAACTTAATAAAAAGCTCATATTTAGTGTGTAACCAATTAAAAAGCATATATGAAAGAGCATTATATCTATAACCCTCTTTACCAATGAGTAGTGCAGCATCATTACCGTCGATAAAGATAAGTGCCGTAGTGTCATGTACATCTACTTCAACTACATCAATATCAAAACAAGATTTTGAAAATAAGTCTTTCAAATTATTTTCAATAACTTTTGCAAGTTCACTATAGACAATAGTCTCTTCATCTGTACTCTCATGAGTACTATTACCTTCAGTCTCTTTAGAGGTAACCCCATTAAAGAAAGAGTCTACTATAGCATCTTTTTTTACTTCAACAGCTACTTCTTCTTTTGTCTCTTTTGCTGTATTGTCTATTTTAGTAGCTATGTCTTCAATATTATTTTCTACACTAATTTTTTCTAAATTAGACTTTTCCATGCTAGACTTTTCAGTGTTAGGCTCTTTAGTACAAGATGCAACAATAATTGCATTCTTTTTTAACAGACCAAGTATCCCAGAACTTGGATATTGTATCACTTCATATTGTAGTTCCGAAATAGAGCATTCTAATTGTTTAGATGCTTGAATATAAGCTTCTTCAAGTGTAGATGCTTCAATCTTTTTCATTTATAATTCCTTCTTAATGTATAAATCATATTTTACAATAACTAAAATCCTTCCCAAGTTTTAGTTACTTTTTATCTCTTTTTTATTTCTTATTTGCGATAGCTGTTTCTTTTTGTTTAGCATACATATAATTTATAAAATATTGTTGAGCAATAGTAAACAAGTTGTTTACTAGCCAGTAAAGTACCAATCCAGCAGGGAAATAGATAAAGAATACTGTCATAATGATTGGGAAAAATTTAAATATCTTTTCCTGTAGTGGGTCAGTAAAGTTATTTGGTGTAATGTGTTGTTGGAACCACATAGAAATACCCATTAGCACTGGTAATACAAAATAAGGATCCATAATCGCAAGATCCTCTATCCATAATATCCAAGGTGCACCTTGCAACTCTACTGCATTCAATAATACACGGTAAAGTGCAAAGAACACAGGGATTTGGAGCAAGAGTGGTAAACAACCACCCATTGGGTTTGCACCATGCTTTTTGTACATTTCCATCATCTGTGCATTCATTTTTGCAGGGTCACCCTTGTATTTCTCTTTTATTTCTTTCATTTTAGGTGCTAAGTCTTTTAACTTCTGCATAGACATCATACCCTTATAGGAAAGTGGAAATAAAACAAGTTTGACAAGTAAAGTGAAAAGAATAATTGACCAACCCCAGTTTCCAACAAAAGAGTTTATCCATAAGAGTACTTTGTAAAAAGGTTTTGCCAAAAATGAAAACCAACCAAACTCAATAGCATCTGTAAGTTCAGGATGAATTGCCTTCATGATTTCATGGTCTTTTGGCCCTATATAAGCATTTAAATCGATACTGTCTTGTGCCGTAACAAAAATGAGTGGATCATCATTATGTTGCTTTAATATTGATACATTAATACCCTTATTAAAATCATAAAATAAAGATGCTACATATCTGTCAAATGATGAAGCAATTTTAGCATGGTTAAATTTCTCATACCCCTCTGCATCACCATCTTCTATAGCTGTTATGATGTCATCAGCACCTTTAATGAGTGCTCCACGTACTAACATATACATAGAGTCATCCGCAATAGGACGATGTCCTGGAGTCACAAAAAATTGTGCTGGAGATGATGTACTCACATGCACAGAATACTGCCCATTGTCTTTAAATGTCACTTTCTTTGTTACAGTGAGTGTTGAAAGTTTTTGTGTCAATACCAGTGTATCCCCTACACTAACTTCTTTAGAACCACTGTAAATATAAGGTGTTTTAAATGCTTCTTCATTGAGTGCTACATCAGAAAATCTGATTTCCAAAGGTTTAACTTCATTGATATTTAACATTTTGAGTGTTTCACCATTTTCAAGATGATACTTTTTCTCTAAAAGTTCCATTTGAGCAATACGCCCATAATTATCGATACTAACATTAAAGTTTTTTGCTTTGACGGTAACTAAAATATTGGAAAGTTTTTGTATAGGTGCACTGTTTTGCACCGTATTTGCTAATGCTGGTGCATTTTTATCTGTAACTGCATTAACCACAGGTGTTTCATGTGCTGTTTTTTGTCCATTTGCTGTAGTTTGTGTAGTGTTATTGTTTACTGGTGTTGCAGGGAAGAAATATGCATAGCCTATGAAAACAAAAAAAGAGAGCACCAATGCAAGTAGGAGTCTTTTATTTAAATCTTGTTGTTCCAAAATTATACCTTTATTGTGTATATCGTTAGTATAGTACAGTTTAAGTTAATGCTGTACATTTTTTAAGTGCATGTAGATAAGATTTACGTGTTTGAAGATAATCTTCACTTAAAAGTGATGGCTTAGCAACCAAAACATAAGATCCTGAAGATAAGAGGTCAATATTTTCAATAAAATGTGCTCTAAGTAAACGTTTTGCCCTATTTCTATGTACTGCATTTCCCATTTTCTTAGAGGCTACAAAACCCACTTTAAAATGTGTACTTTTTTTATAGAAAAGTACAAACTGGGCTGTATGCCAAGACTTGGAAGTCTTGTTGTAAACTTCTGAAAACTCTCTACTGGTTTGAATACGAGTAAAATGTTTTATAAAAGATATGGGTTATCCTTCTATTAAGATACAGAAAGTCTTTTTCTACCTTTAGCTCTTCTTGCAGAAATAATTTTTCTACCATTTTTAGTTTTCATTCTTAGTCTAAATCCGTGTGTTCTTTTTCTTGGTGTGCTATGTGGTTGGTATGTTCTTTTCATTCCAAATCATCCTTGATATGTTTTTGCCAACATCTATTTGTATGGCATGTTTGGACGGGATTTTATCCAATATCTTCTTAATACTTACTAAATATTATAGCTATCAAAATATATTGCTCTGATTTTACTATCTCAGCAACTATTTAATTATTTTCTAGGTATATTATTTCTAACACAGCGTATGAAACGTTCATACGTTTTGTAGTTAATATATTACGCAATAGGCTATACACTGTCACAGTATCTTTCCAATTTTTATTGATATATTTTTAGCTCTTATAAATGTCTGTATTTAACAAATTATACCGCCACCAATTAATTTCTTCTCGTCATAAAAAGCAGCAACTTGTCCTTTGGCTAACCCAAATACAGGCTCTTTTAATGCCACGGTGGCAGTCTCTCCATTAATACGAACATGACAAGGCACCGCTTGAGTACGGTATCGTACTTTTACAAGACAATCAAACTCACTCAATGTCTCAAAAAGGTTAATTTGTTTCACTTTAAATGCATGCTCTTCAAGTTTTTCTTTTGTACCAACAACAATCTGGTTGGTTTCTGGTTTTATCTCTAATACAAAATGAGGGTCATGTGCACCATCAACAAAAAAACCTCTACGTTTACCAATAGTGTAATGCATATAGCCTTTATGTGTGCCTATCACATTACCTTCTTGGTCAATAGTCTCACCTGGCATATCGATGTTCATATGCTTTGCGAGTACTTCATCATAGGTATTTTCTACAAAACAAATCTCTGAACTCTCTTTTTGTGTTGCAAAGTCTTTTAAAACTTCAATGTTGGCAGCATATGCCTTTACATCTTCTTTTACCCATGTACCTAAAGGAAACAGTAACCTAGGTAAAACCTCTTTTTGCACTTCACACAAAAAGTAACTTTGGTCTTTATTTGGGTCTTGTGCCATATAAATGAACTTACCATCACACTTAATATAATGACCTGTAGCCACAAATGCTGCACCAACGGAGTCAGCAAATTCAACCATCTTACCAAACTTAATCGTACGATTACACATCACACAAGGGTTTGGGGTAAGACCTTGCTTGTAGCTCTCAACAAAATAATCGTATACATTCTCCTTAAAATCTACGGCTATATCATGAAAGTGAACTTTTATACCTAAGTATGCAGCTACTCTTTGTACCTTAGTAAAGTTCTCTTCATGGTATCCAGGTTTATGATGAAGTTTCATATAAACCCCTTCAACCTCATAGCCTTCTTTTTGAAGTAGTACTGCTGTGACGGTAGAATCAACGCCACCACTCATGCCTAATAATACTTTACCTTTACTCATAACTTACCCTTTATCCTGCATCTATATCACCAATAAAACGTTCTAGTAAATACTCCTTGTCTGCTAGAAGCAAGTCATCGGGAACTTCTTGTCCTATGCTAAAATAACTCATAGGAAGGTTATAGAGTAACATAAAATTCAACAAAGACCCTAAATGTCTTGTCTCATCAAATTTTGTAATGACAACAGAGGTTAAATTGAAAAAAGAAAAATTTTGGTAAATATCTTCCATATCTTCATACTTAACTGTAGCTGGTAAGACAAGGCTTACTTCCATATCTCTCGCACTATCATTTTTAACAAATTGTGTTGTTTGAACAAATTTTTCTGTATCATAGGGAGACATACCCGTAGTGTCTATAAGTATGACATCATAATTGCTTAACTTTTCTAATGTCGCCTTGAAAGTATCAACATCTGAGACTACTATGTGCTCTATTTGCATAATGTCCGAATAGTGATTGAGTTGTTCAATAGCACCAACTTTAAAGGTATCTAAATTGACCAAAGCAACTTTATACTCTTTTTCTAATAAATACGCATACCTAGCTGCAATCTTAGCAATAGTTGTTGTTTTCCCTACACCCGTACCACCTACAAACATAATCATTTTAGATTGACTTAAATCTTCTTTCTTTACTTTTAACGCTTCATCTATCTCTTCTATCAGATAAGAGACTAAAAGTGTTTCATTTTCTATTATATCTGTGCCAACAAGTGTTCTAAACATACTCTCTAGCCAATGAGGAGAGATACCTTTTTTCATAAATAATGCTTTCACTTTTGCAATAATTTTATGTTCACTTTGTATCTCTTTGTGTATCTCATCTTTCATTGCAGTGAGTTGTGCTTGAAGTTCTTGTATTTCAGAACTTACACTTTCATTATTGTCATTGACAATTTTTTTGCCTAAAGAGACTTCAGTATAAATTTCAGTAGAAACTTCAATCGTTATTTCTGAACGTAGTACATTATCATCGTATTTTATTTGTCGTGCAGCAATTAAAGAGATGCTAGTGCCATACTTCTCTACAGCTAAGTCATATGCTTGTGTAGGTGTTGGGGCAACAAATGTTTCTTGAATCATACAACATTTCCTTTCATATATGATAATGGCACCAAAACAGATGATCTCTTCATCCATCCGCTATGAGGTAATATCAAATCTTTTGTCTGCATAGTTACATTTTCGTAAAATATAATATCTATATCTAATGTTCGAGGAGCATCTTGAAACGAACGTTTTCTTCCAAATTTTTTTTCTATATTTAACACATAGTGCAATAACTTTTTAGGGGTTAACTGCGTTTCTATTAACAATAAAGCATTATAAAAATCATTTTGATTCACATACCCAAACGCAGGGTTTATGAGTATAGGCGAAGACTCTATAACCTCTACTAAAGCAGAACGTTGAAGTACAACTAAAAGATGCTCAAAACGTCGCAATACATCACCTATATTACCACCAATTCCCAAAAGTGTCCTGTGTCCACTTCTTTTACTACTAAATACACGAGGATAACCCATAGTTTTAACTAAAGTATGTCTTTCATCGAGTTTTTTAGTAAGCATTTCTACAATACAACTGCTTTTCCATCGACCATGGCTACCATATCTTCTATACGTATACCAAACTCATTGGGTATATAGATACCTGGTTCAATAGTATAAACCATACCATCTTCAATAATCGTATTGGACTTCTTAGAAATATATGGCATCTCATGAATATCTAGCCCTACCCCATGACCTGTAGAATGCACATAATACTTACCATAACCAGCCTTTTCGACAATATCACGTGTTAATGCATCTACTTTTTTAGCTTTCATACCTGAACGTGCATTAGCAATGGCATTGTCATGTGCCTTCAACACTGTGTCATACGCCTTTTGTATCTTTTTACGCTTATACTTTTGGTGTGTATCAAACATGAAATAGTTATCTGCTTGCACAGTACGTGTTCTATCTGAACAGTAACGTTTATATTTAAGACCAGCATCTACCAAAAGTAAATCATTTTTCTCTAACGTTGTCGCAGTAGGTGTAGCATGTGGCTTAGCAGCATTATGGTTAATAGCTACAATGGGGTCAAAACTAAGTGCGTACTTACCAAAGTCACCCAAAACCCCTCTGGCCATATGCGTTAAGGTATATTCGTCTTTACCCACACCATTGTTACGAAACTCTTTTGCTAAGTGTTTAAAAGCTTTAGCACCAAGCTTTGCTGCCTTGGCCAATATTTTTAACTCTTCATCCGATTTTATGATGCGTTTTTTATGAGAGAAATCAAGTTCTGCTTTAAATGTTACTTTCGCATTTTGACTTATTTTATCAAACCCAGAAACTGACCACTCTTTGGGATCAAATACTATTTTTTTAATCTTGTTTTTTTTTAGTATTTTTTGGGCTCTGCCATACAAATCACCATCAATCACTACTTCTGCATCTATAACGTTTTCATCAGCATCAATAGTATAACGGCTGTCTGTAATAAAATAGGCTTCCAAACCCAAACGGATATAAAGGGCATTATCACAACTATAGCCACACTCATAATAGATAGCATTTTCATCTTTAAGCATATAGTTCATGTTTATGCTTGTGCTTTAGCTTGTTGCTCTTTCATCATTTTAACTTCATTTAAAATTTGTGTCATTCCTACCATAGCTAAATGATAGCCAAATGGTCCCATACCAGAAATTTGTCCTGAACACACAGGTGCGGTCAATGAGGTATGTCTAAATTCTTCTCTTTGATAGATGTTTGAAAGGTGCACTTCAAGTGTTGGCATCTGCACTGCAGATATAGCATCACGCAGAGCAATAGACGTATGTGTGTAAGCTGCTGGATTTATAATAATACCATCTGCATCTCCCAAACACTCTTGTACTCTGTCTACCAACTCACCCTCTAAGTTAGATTGAAAAAATTCAATCTCTATACTGTTTTGTTCAGCAAATGCTTTCATTTGTGCATGGATGTCCTCTAACTTCATTGGACCATAAATATTTTGTTCTCTCACACCTAGCATATTTAAGTTTGGACCTTGGATAACTACTATTTTCATTCATTTACCTTATCTGTATTTTTAGGTATTATTCTATCGTAATATATTAAAGGGAACCCCTAAAAAGAGGCAAAATGAAAATAATACAGGCAGACTTTATCTATACCCCCAAAGGCTTTATAAAAGCAAAAGCCTTAGCATTTACTGAGCATATAGAAGAGATAGATACTTTAGAAACCTTAAAAGACAAATACCCAGATGCACAAGTCATCCATACTGAGTCTCATTCTGTACTCTACCCTGGTTTCATCAATACACATGTACACCTAGAGTTTTCTGCCAATAAAACATCACTGCAATATGGCTCTTTCATGCCGTGGCTTGACTCAGTCATTGAACATAGAGAAGACATTGTTGGTGCATCTAACAATGCTGTGATGCAAGAACAATGTGATGCTATGATGCGTTCAGGCATCACTACATTTGGAGCCATTTCTAGTTTTGGTAATGAACTTGAAGTGTGTGAAAAAACACCCCAAAGAGTTGTTTTTTTCAATGAGCTCATAGGTTCAAACGCACAGTATGCTGACATGCTCTATGGCGATTTTACTGAACGTGTCAATGCTTCCATGTCTTGTGAAGAGTCTTCACGTATCACCCCTGCTATTGCTATTCACTCACCTTACTCGGTGCATCCTATTATTTTACAAAGGGCTGTGAATTTAGCTAAACAACATACTCTTCCTTTATCTGCACACTTCTTAGAGTCACAAGCAGAAAAAGAGTGGTTGGAGTATGGTGAGGGGGAACTCAAAGGTTTTTTTAAAAAGTATTTTAACACAACTACACCGGTAACAAATATACCAGAGTTTCTACATGCATTCGACTCCTACCCTACCCACTTTACCCACGCGGTGCAAATTGAGTCAAGAGGGCTAGAAATTTTGGCTGCTAAAAACCACTCTATTGCACATTGTCCACGTTCTAACCGCTACCTAGGTTGTGGCAGACTTCCTTTAGAAAAACTTCATAACTTAGGCATTAACTACTCTGTAGCCACCGATGGTCTCAGCTCAAATGATTCGTTAAATATTTTTGATGAACTACGTGCTGCACTCATGCTACACGAAGAAATCCCCCTAGATGTTTTATCAAAAAAACTCATAGAGTCTGTCACCTCTAACGCAGCAGACATACTTGGTTTAAACATAGGACGTATAGAAAAAGGAAAGTCTGCAGATTTTGCAATAGTCAAATTACCAGAAGCTCCCAAAAGAGAAGAAGA
>JAYEFI010000096.1:0-2780 GCA_034658615.1 Campylobacterota bacterium | reverse complement strand
GAAAAATGGACATATTTAGGTGTCTGATTGAAAGCACAGTTTGCTGAAAGGAGTACTTGTTTATTGTTTTCATCTGCTTGGTAGACAACAGTAAAAGGTTTTTCCCCACGAGGGTCTTCATCTTCTGAAAACTCAGAATATTGATCTTTAATTGTTTCATATTCTGCTTCTGCTTGTGCTTTAATTCTTTCAAATTCATTTTCAATTTTTTCTTTTAGTTTGTCAGATGTTTCACACCCACTCATTACAAATAATGTAGTTACTAAGAGATAGATATATTTTTTCATGCTTAAACCTTTTTCGTATTTCCATAGGATAACATGATTTTGATTAAAGTGGATGATGGCTTATGTAGGATTCAAACCCCTTAAATGAACCAGACAATAGGGCTTTTCCTCCTTCTTCTTCTAATTCATATTGAATACTTATGGATGTTACTTTCCAATCTTTGGGTTGTGTACCAAAATAGTTGTCTCCAATTTCTTTAGGAGGATTTTGCTCTATTTTTTTTAGAACATTGAGTAGATTTTCATGTGTAATGTTGACACGATACAATGTCTCCCATTTGCCATCATCAGAAGTTATTTTGTTTGGGGTATTTTTGACAGTTTGTAGTTCACTTGAAATATCTGAAAGTGTTGCATATTTGGTATTTCGTTTTGCAACAGTTGCTATATGTGTTGTATGTGTTGTAGGGTCATAGCGTATATCAGATTTTTCATCTTTCCAGGCTTCACCCATTGCATAAAATGTAATAATAAAATTTAAGCTTTCTTCGAGTATTTCATTGTGTAAAAACACATTATAAGAGACACTCCCTCCTATGTTTTTGTCATATTTACTGTAAATTGGTGTATCAAAAAATGCTTGAATCATTAAGTTACCAGTAGCATTGTTTGCCCATGGCATGATGTCATTGTCATAACGAAATTGATAGGCAAATGTACTCTGTACACCTGCATACGTGAGGATTTGCTCTGGTGAATCAAATAAGTTGAGTGTTGTACCTGCAACAATCAATCCATCTTGACATTTTGACTGAACAATAGATGACGAAGTATCTACTTTTGATAAACTTGTACCTCTAAGTATATTGCTCGTACCAAACCTTACATCAAGTCCAGTGTGTTTTGCATGGTTTGGTAAATGTAATGCTTTTGTATTGTTTACATGTTCTTCTATGGGGTTGGTGTAACGGATATCCCAGTATGGCTTTAGTACAGCTATCTTGGGGTAGCTATTGAGAGTATTTATTTTTGAAAATATAGTGTGTGTTGCCTCTGCTTGCGTAGAAGAATAGATATATTCGATACTGTGATTGTCGGAGCATCCAGAAGAGAAAATAGTTTGCGTGATATCACTAGGTTTATTTGAGGTAGATGAATCCTTATTTTGACTACCACAAGCGTTTAAAAGTAACGATATACCTAAAAGTACAAGTAGGTGTACATGACGTTGAAAGGGCATACATAATCCTAGTAGCTAAAATTTTAAAAGATAGTAGCACAATATATATAATAGTGATGATAAAAGTAGTAATATAATGATAACAAGGGTTATTTGTTACTTATTAGAGGTGCTCTTAAGTCGATATTTTTCAATGTAATAATAACTGAGACTTGAGACTATGAGTAAGAGAGAAACAAATACAATAACAATAAAATACATAGAGTAATTTAAGGGTAGTAGGTAGCGTTTCATAAAAAAAAGTATGGGCATGTGCCATAGATACATAGAGTATGAAATTTTCCCTATCCAAGAGAGCCAAGAGAGTATTTTTATTTCTTGACGAAAGAGTAAGATAAAGAGTAACGCACTACCTGTAAGTGTGACAATATTTCTAAGTGTAAAGCTATCTAGCACCTCTTTAAGTAAAAGTGTATAAAGAAATAAGGACAAGACTATAGCTACCAAGAGAGTGAGTAAACTTTTGGGTAGGCGTGTATGTACTGAAGTATATTTGTAAATCCATATCCCTACAATAAAGTAAATAAGTTGTCCATATATTTGAAAAGACCAATAGAACATGAGGGGCAAGTAGTTAGCTGCACTTATTTCAATGCCCAGAAGTGCATCTAAATACCCTAAGTCAAGTGCTAGAAGATAGGCAAAACTAAGTAAAAAAAGTAAAACAAAATAACGTTCTTTTTTTATAAAAAGTAACATCAGTGGGGCAAGTATATACCAGAGCATCTCTATGCCTAGAGTCCAGTAGGCACCATTGACCCCAAGCCCCGATGTCTGATAGATGAAAAATGGTGTAAAAGTAAGATGCGAAAGTATTTGTTTGAGTATGAAACCATTGGACCAGCCATTCATATAGCTGCTAAAAAAGTACGCTATGATAAAAACAACAAAAAGGTTGACATAATACGCAGGCAATATACGAAAGAGTCTATGTAGTGTATAGTGCTTTAGCCCATTAAATGTACCTTTGGTTTGGACACTATAGTCAATAGAACGGTAAATAAGATACCCAGAAATAACAAAAAATAAAGGAACACCCAATTGCCCTAAAGTATAGACTATAGGGTATGTACCGTGGTGATGCAAGTCTAAAAGTGCATAAAAATGATAGAGTACCACCACGCTAACTGCCAGTCCTCGAAGTATGTCAATGCCATGTAATCTCATCTATAACTACGCCACCTTTAACCCAAATAACGAAATAGGAATTCATGACTTTGTATCATCATCGCATTCATGGGATTCGTATAAAATAATCGCCGAACCTAAGGGTGCGACTCATATTTTTTACAAACCCCACAAATACGAGCATA
>JAYEFI010000095.1:7986-11153 GCA_034658615.1 Campylobacterota bacterium | reverse complement strand
GGTGAAGATTATATACTTCAAAAAGAAACATTGACTCAAGTTGGTTTTACTGTCGATGAACAAGTTATGTACTTAGAGAACTTACTAAATATGATAGGTCTTATTAAAGACTTCCCTAAATTTGTAACCATTTCTGGACACGGCAGTCTCTCTGACAATAATCCATTTGAATCTGCACTAGATTGTGGAGCATGTGGAGGTAGTATTAGCTTACCAAATGCAAGAGCACTATGTATGATTGGTAATAAACATGAAGTACGTGAAAAACTAAGAGAAAAAGGGATAGATATACCTAATGATACGAAGTTTTTACCTGCAATGCATACTACCACGACTGATGAGATGACATTTTATGATACAGATATATTGAGTGTTAATGAACGAGAACTTTTTTCTAAAATGGAGAAAGATTTCAAGAAAGCAGCTTTAGCTTCAAGAGAAGAGAGAGTAGCTGTTTTGCCTAATGCCAATACACAAGAAGACCTCTTTATTAAAACTATGGACTGGTCTGAACCTAGACCAGAATGGGGACTTGCAGGAAACATGGGTGTATTTGCTGGTCCAAGAGACTCTTGTAAGCATATAGCGTTTAACAATAGACTCTTTTTGCACTCCTATGACTCTACTATAGATAATGAGAATGCAGATATCCTTACACGTATATTTGACGGTCCATTGGTTGTAGGTGAGTGGATTAACCTAGAACACTACTTTTCTACTACAGATAACAAAGCTTATGGTGCAGGTTCAAAGGTTTATCATAATGTTGTTTCTAAGATTGGTGTTTACAATGGTAACTATAGTGATTTAAAAATTGGTCTTCCTACACAATCTGTCCTAGAAGAAGGAGAGGCGTACCATGAACCTGTACGTCTACTGACCTATATGGAAGCACCACTTGAGACTGTTGGAAAAGCGGTTGAGAACTCTATTGCTAAAGAGTTTATTTTAAATGAGTGGATTAGACCTGTCATTATAGATAAAGCAGCAAAAAAAGTATACTCATATGAGTTTGGTGAATTTGTTGTTATTAAAGAACTAGCGTAGTTTTAGCTCAACGTACTATAATACGAAAAATTAATATAAAGAGAAAACAATGTATACAATTGAAATTGAAAAACAGTGTAGTTGCGTAAAAAAAGCTGAAATGGAAAAAGTATTAACTTTTGAATCAAGAGAGGATATGATTAATAAGGCACGTGTCATGGAGTGCCTTATGAATCAAAACTTTTGTATGACACACTTTTTTGAAGCTGTTGATTATGGTGAAAAGATAGTGATACACAGTAGTGTAAGACCTGAAGATGATGAAGATGATGATATTGAAGATGCTAGAGACCTTGTCAATAAGAGTGGTGTAACCATAGGGTTTGACGGTACTAAAGCACCTCCTGGTGCAGATGGTGGAAACTAGAGAATTACACATATTTAAAAGGAATAGATAGCATGTATACAGTAAAAGTAGCACACGAGTGCGGATGTTTTAAAAAAAGCGAATACAAAAATGAAAAATCATTTGATACGCAAAGAGATGCATATAACTATTCAAATATATTGGCAGAGTTTATGAATGAGGACTTTTGTACAAAACATGTTTTCTCTGCACAGCGAGCAGGAGAGAGAGCATTTGTTATTAATGTATCTGAAAACCCTAACTCAGGAAGTTGTGGTACGACTGATAGCAGTTGTAGTACAGGGAGTTGTGGTTGTTAAGCAGATAAGTATTGCTATCAGGTGCTACTTAAAGCACTTGATAGTAGTTAGCTGTCCAGTTGTGTCTCCGTAACAGTAATGTCTGAAGCTATAATATATAAAGGTGCATTTTGTACATGAAGCATCGCAGTATCTCGTCCTAGAGAAAAACCATAGAGACTATTTTCTTTCACAAGGCTAATGCCTCCCATCATATCAAGCATTGGAAGGACACTATTAACAAGTATTTTTGAGGATTTAATATCTTTAAATTCTATGGTAACCTCATTGGTATCTTCTCCTTCATCATCTTGAATAACGAGTGTAAGTAGTTTAGACGACTCAGAAGTTGGATTGATAGAACGAAGTTGAGCGGCTCTAAAATAATCATATTTTTCCAATAATTGTGTGACTTTCTCCATCATTTTTCCTTTATGCGTCTATGGCAAATAAACTACTTGCTTCAGGGTTTTTTTCTTGGTATTTTACAATGTATGAGCATTTTGCTACAGCTTTTTTATCGGCTTTAGCTATCTCTTGAAGTACATCTTCTAAAAGTGTTTTGGCAAGCCCTTTACCTGCTAACTCTTTTGGTACAATAGTGTGTGTTAAGTGCATATTTCCATTTTGGTCATCGTAAGTGATGTATGCTGTGTGACCATCGATGTGGTATTCATATTTACATTCGTCTATGTTGTGAATAAGTGAGTGAGACATTGTTTTTCCTAGTAGTTTTTTTGTATTCTATCATTTTTGGATTAAACCCAATTAAGTCATATTTAACTATAAATTGTGATAATGGCATACTATGAATAATAGACAGGAGAAAATATGAGTGAACAGTCACAGATATTGGTAGAGTTACAAGAGATAATTATGAACATTTTAAGTAATGGTGCTGCTACAGCTGAAGAGGGTGCAAGAATTGATGCACTTGAAGCACTTTTGCAGGAACAAAAGTGCTATAAAGAAATTGATCATGATGAGCATGAGTATCAAGGTGAGGAAATTGCTGGACTTTTTGCGAGTAATCGTTACAATGAAGCTGTAGAGAAAATGATTGCATGTGAAATTAGCCCTGAGGACTTCTTTGGGTTTATAGAGTACCATGATGAAGATGAAGAGTTTGTTAATGTGTTTACTTCTGAGTTTATTGCGAGCGTGAATCATGCGTATGAAGAGAAATGTTAAGTTTATTTTAGTATGTTAGAATACAAAAAAATCATTATAGGGTAGAGATATTATGGCTAAAGAAGAGACGAAACGTTATTTAGAGTTACAGATGGAAGAGTTAAAGGCTGAACATGTAACCGAAGTTGATAAGGCACCTAAAAAAACCAAAGACAACAAAGATAAAAATGCACATATTGCCAAACTCTATGAAGATGCTGCAGAATATGAAGCAGACTTAAAAGGTTTTGAAGAAGAATTAGAGATTGTCAATGCCAATAGTCTTAAAGATATTGCACAAGCAC
>JAYEFI010000095.1:0-7886 GCA_034658615.1 Campylobacterota bacterium | reverse complement strand
AAAGATAAAAATGCACATATTGCCAAACTCTATGAAGATGCTGCAGAATATGAAGCAGACTTAAAAGGTTTTGAAGAAGAATTAGAGATTGTCAATGCCAATAGTCTTAAAGATATTGCACAAGCACTAATCAATGCTTTTCCAGATGAAGACAGAGATTATGCAGAAGAGTTAGACAGCATCTTAAATGTTGGCTGGACACATTTTGTGGAGGTGGAAAAAACACACCCAAAGGAGCAATTGACGCTCATTAAAGAGACAGTATTTGCTGATGTGGTAGAAAAATTAAATACGCAATACCCTGAGTATGCTGGAGACTTTGAAAAAGATGTAAGAGGGCTTTTGGTAAAAAGATGGGAAAACCTCATTGCTATTAAGCAAGAGCATATTAAACAAGAGCATGCAGAGATTAAAACCGCAGGTCTTAAACCAAAATATGTGAAAAGAGCCTACGAGCAATTCCATGGTATTATAAAATAAACCACGCTATATGGTTTATTTTGCTTGAAAATCCACTTCATCTAGTGAGAATGTTTTGAGTCTATCTATTACCCATTGATACTCTGCTGAGTTTTCAATGAGATAAAGATAAATGCCTGACCCATCTTCATCATTTTGTATGAGTAGCCCATGGTTGTTTTGGGTTTCCCAAGCAGATAAACTTTCGTACTCTACATACTCTGTTTGTATTACATAGCTTTGTAGGGTTATCTCTTTTTCCAATGAGTAAAAAAGAAATCTTTTTGACGCTACGTTATCTACATTTACAGAGGTATCTGAAGATAGATTGTGAATTTTATAATCAAATTGCTCTAAGAGTTCTGCCAAAAATACTTTTGACCAAGCAAGTACTTCTCTCATACACTTTGTTGTTGCAGGGTCGTTATTGTCCCTATCTAAATAAGATGTGTTGTAGTCTTTACAAATATTACTGTAGTCAATACCAATACCTACTTTACTCATCTTAAGCCTCTTTAATAATATTTACTTCGTTGCCGACTTGTATTGCACCATAGTCCATTGGCGATATAAATAGACCACGTTGTCCTTGTATGAGTTCAGGTAACTCTGGAGCAAAGGCATAGAGGTAACGGTAATCTGTACAAGCACCATTGACTTCAAAAAGCACCTCGCCTATTTCTATCACCGAACCTTTTTTAAGATGATAAAGGTCAATATCTACATAAATATCTTCCATAAGTAGGCCTCTTTCAAAAGAAAGTTCTGCTTCTTCTATGATGTCATAACTTTTTTTTGACACCAGAACCATTTGATGTTCATCACCATTTTCATAGTCTCTACTTCCCATAATACCATTTTCATCCAAGTCCATATCTTCAACTCTCATACGGTGACCAGAACGCATCATATCTGGCATGGTTATATAGAGTGAGAGTACTTTTCCTATTGTCATAATTTATCCTTTATTGAAACGTATTTGGCATGATACTAGCATAATTTAAGACGCAAAACAATGTTTTAGTTTTTTATAGATTAAATTGAATATATTTGAGAGAAGATAGTTGAAGATGTGACACATTTGTAGATAAAGATATACCAACTCAAAAGAGTTGGTGAGTAAGACTTGTTACAGTCTTGACTCATATCTTCTAAGCATGAAGAGTTTTTTAAGGATTTTCTTGCGCGTTGCAATTTTCTCTTTTTTATTCTTTTCAGTTTGAGTCTCGAAGTGTTTACGAGCTCTTGCTTCTGTAACGATGAGGTTTCTATCGCTTTGTCTTTTGAACTTTCTGTACGCGTCGTCGAACGAGTCACGTGAAGTTAGTTTAATTCCTGGCATAAAAAGCACCCCCTTCCTATTGGAAATTTTCAGATAACTTAAGTATCCGAATAGCAATAAAGTGGAGAATTATATCGAAAAAGTATTAGAGATCCCTTTAAGTTGTAATAAAATAAACGTATGTAGGGTCGATATAATCCTGCATTAGATACAATGCCATTATGAAAAAAATAGCTGTTTTATTTAGTGGTAAAGGCTCAAACTTTGCCCATATTGTTAAGACCTTGCATAAACAAGAGGTAGAGGTGGTATTTGCTCTGACAAATAACCCTCATGCAGAAGGTATAAAAGTAGCTCAAGACAATGCTGTACCTTATGGGGTAGTAGAGCCTAAACATTTTGACTCACGTGAAGCGTATGATGCTACTGTGGTTGAAACGCTAAAACGCTACGAGCCAGACCTTACAGTACTTGCAGGATTTATGCGTATTTTGACCCCTGTATTTACAGATGAACTAAAAGCCATAAATTTGCACCCTTCCTTACTTCCTAGACATAAAGGATTGCATGCCATAGAAAAATCGTATGCAGATGAACATGACGAAGGTGGAGTCTCTGTACATTACGTGAGTTCAGAACTTGATGGTGGTGAGGTGATTTTGCAAAAGTCACTCTCTAAAGAGGGTTTGAGTTTTGAAGCGTATGATGAGAAGATACGTAAGCTAGAAAAAGAAGCACTAGGCGAAGCCATAGTGCAAGTTACAAAACAATGCTAAAGGATTAAAATGAAAAAATACGACGATAAACAAAATGCACAAGGTGTTTACATCATTTTTGTAGTCTTTCAGATGATACTTTTAGCCATTATGTATACGGTTGGATATGCCGCATATAGAGCTACTGAACTTTCTGTAGAAAAGTATGGGCTAAATGCCATTACAGCATTTGCACCAACAATCATAGTGCTTATTGCTGTACCAGTTGTACTCTATAGAACACGAAAGATGTTTCGTGCTGGTCGCATGATGGAAGCTATACTTTGGATGATGGCACTGCTTTCCATATTTTTGGTAGGCTTGATGATGCACGTGAGTAATATTAGTCAACTGTAGTGTTAAAATTCTTTCCCACTAAACACCAAAAAATACTCAAAATATCTATACCTGCAGCGATTAATTCGCTGCTTGATATGTTACAAGTCATTACTGATCTTATTATGGTGGGGCGTATTTCTGCTTTTGCCGTGGCTGCTGTAGGGTTAGGTTTGCAGTCATTGACATTTGTTTTTGCTATTTTAACATTGCTTCATGTAGGCACTTCTGCCTTACTGTCTCGTTTTGTAGGTGCAGGGCAGATGAAAAGAGCTTCTACAGGGCTTTCTACACTGCTTCGTTTTGCATTTTTCCTCTCCTTGCCCATGATGTTGCTGTGGTATGTCTTAGCCTCTAACGTTTACATTTGGTTTGGTACTGTACCTGAGGTCATAGCATTGGGCGAAGACTATGTACAAATGCTCACATGGATGCTTCCTTTTGTGTTTGTAAAGTTAGTCTTTGTTACATCTCTTAATGCTGCAGGAGATACTAAAACACCGATGTACGTCAAAATAGGTTCTATCTTCCTCAATGTCTTTTTAAATTACCTTTTTATTTTTGGTAACTTAGGTTTTCCAGAACTTGGTGTCATGG
The DNA here is from genome assembly GCA_034658615.1 of Campylobacterota bacterium. Classification (GTDB taxonomy): domain Bacteria; phylum Campylobacterota; class Campylobacteria; order Campylobacterales; family Sulfurovaceae; genus Sulfurovum. The sequence goes on along the minus strand of JAYEFI010000095.1, from coordinate 4,457 downwards.
GTGCAGCTGTGGGTACAGTGATAGTAAACATTTTAGAAACATTTATCTATGCATGGCTTTATGTCAATCGTAAAATGCCCTATATTCCAACATTTCACTACTCAAAATCACTTCTGAAACGTGCTTTAAAAGTGGGTATACCCGCTTCTTTTGAACGTACACTTACCTTTGGTTCCTTTATGCTATTTACCGTCATCATCGCTCATTATGGTACAGAGGTTTTGGCAGGGTATCAAATAGGTTTGCGTGTAGAGGGGTTAGCTTTTATGCCAGGCATTGGTTTTACTATAGCAGCCATGGCACTCATGGGACAAGGCTTGGGTGCAAAAAAGCCACTACAAGCTAGAGAAGATGTACTCTTAGTGCTTAAATACACCATAGGCTTTATGTTCTTCCTCTCCTTTTTTATGATATTTATGCCAGAGAAGATAGTATGGCTTTTTACCGATGATGCTCAAACCATAGAAGAAGCCAGTCTCTACTTACGCATAGTAGGACTTTCACAAATACCACTTGCCTTTAACTTTGTACTCTCTGGTGCATTAAGAGGTGCAGGAGATACCAAAAGGACGTTGAAGATAAGTTTAGTGTCGTTATGGTTTGTACGTATCATCCCTGCATTTTTACTCTCTTGGTATTTTGAAAATATTATGTTCGTATACTTAGCGATGATTTCAGATACTTTTGTGAAAGCTGTATGGTTATGGAGAACTTTTGATAGAGGTGAGTGGATGAAAATTAAGGTATAGATTTTGTTATCATTACATGATATAATACATTCAATATATAAAATAGTAGGAGCGTCACAGAATGAGCAAAGAAATAAAAACCACTGAACAGAAAATAGAACGTATATACAAGCTTGCTAAAGAGCATTTTGGAGAAGTAAGGTTTGTGGGTATCAAAAAGCACACTAAGATAGGTTGGATAGCTAAAATTCAATTTGATGAGTTTGAATCACTTATCTCTGATGGTGATACTGCAGAAGATGCGTTGAGAAACTTACGTAAAAGAGTGAAGAAAATTATAGACCGTTATAACATGGTTTGAACTTTGAAAAACAATATTATTCTCATAGGTTTCATGGGTGTTGGCAAGGGTACTACTGCACGTGCTTTTAGTCAAAAATATGGTACTTTCATCATAGACACAGATGACCTTATAGAGTCTAAAGAGAACAAAGAAGTTAAAAAGATTTTTGATAAACATGGAGAGACCTACTTTCGAGAACAAGAACAAGCTACAGCTGACTGGATAGAATCTTCCATAAAAGGTACTTTCATTTCATGTGGTGGTGGTTTTTATAAGGTGAATAATCTTAAAAAACTGGGTACGGTTGTCCTGCTAGATGCTTCTTTTGAATGGATACATAACCGTTTGAAAACAGCTAAAAATTCAGAAGCAAAACTTGCGAAACGTCCTTTGTTTTCTGATGAGAAAAAGGCTAAGGCTCTTTATAAAGAGCGTAAAAAAGCTTATAGGGCTTTGGCTGATGTGGTTGTAGATGTTGAGGGTTTGACGCTTGATGAGCAAATTGATTTTATTGCTAAGAAGTGTAAGGTTTAATACTTCTTCTTTGATGTATTGAAATTGCCTTTTATTTTAACTTGTGGCGTTGTTGTTCTCTTTACTTTTCTAGAAAAGTAACAAAAGTCGTCTCTATTCTCGAATCGCTTTGCTTATAAGGTCGTTCATAGAGACAAGAGCACGCTTTGCGTGATTGATGGAGACGCTACGCTTGTTTCTGCCAGTACTCCAACCCTTTGTAGGACATACTCAACACCCCAAAAATCATCATAGTACTTACCATACAGTATGGGGCTTGTTCCATGAATGGTGCTGGGGATTTTGAGATGGTGTAGATGACGTATATCCATAGAGTGATGGCTGTAAATCCGAGTATTCTTTTTATCCAAATGATAAGTGTTTGTTTTTGTTCAGTTTTCATAGATGTATTTTATCCTATCTTAGATATAATCTTAGCAATTTATTTTAGAGGACAATATGCAAAGGTTCGAGACATATTTGGCAGAAAACTTACCACAAGCACCAAGCTTTCATCCTGTGTATGAAGATGCACTGGGTGTGATGTTGACTGCGGGTGGTAAGCGTTTTAGACCTATGTTACTTTTGAACATTGTAGACGCGTATGAGCCTATGCTTTATGAGGGTGCTTTGCCTGTGGCTCTGGCACTTGAAATGTTCCATACCTACTCTCTCATACATGATGACCTTCCGGCTATGGACGACGCAGATTTGCGTCGTGGACATCAAACTTTACATAAACGTTACGATGAGGTCACAGCAATACTTGCCGGCGATGCACTCAATACAGATGCTTTTTTGTGCATCTCTAAAGCACCACTTCGTGAAGACATTAAAATAAAACTCATTATGTTACTTGCTCAAAATGGTGGTGGGCAAGGGATGGTACTTGGTCAAGCCATAGACTGTTACTTTGAAAATAAACCCCTAGACTTAGAGCAAATAAAGATGCTACATACTAACAAAACAGCTAAACTTATAGCAGCCTCTTTACAGATGGGTGCAGTCATTGTAGGGCTTGACTTGAAGACACAAAAAGCACTGTATGATTTCGGTATAGACTTAGGGCTGTTGTTTCAGATACAAGATGATATTATAGATGAGACTCAAAGTGAAGAGGAAGCAGGAAAACCCACAGGAAACGATGGCGATAAAAATAGCTTTGTAAACCTTTTAGGACTAGAACAGACTGTAGAAGCAGCAGACGCTCTCGCAAAAGATTTACAAAGACGATTTGAAACGTTTGATGAGAAGCTCCACATAGCTTTACAACCCTTAATAACCAAATACTTAAACAGACACCAGTAAGGAAGTGGAGACTTTAGTCCCACTTAAAGTTTAATGTGAGACTAAAGTCTCCACTTCCAAAAGTGCAAAACATAAGAAGGATAACACATGGCAGTAATGACAGAAGAGAATAAAATGCGTAAAAAGATGGCAAATACCATTAGGTTTTTAGCAGCAGACATGGTACAAAAAGCAAATTCAGGACACCCCGGTGCACCTATGGGGCTTGCAGATATTGCTGTAGTACTTTCTGAAAAACTTAGCCATAACCCGAAAAATCCAAAATGGCTTAATCGTGACCGTTTGGTGTTCTCTGGTGGGCATGGTTCTGCACTTATCTACTCACTTTTGCACCTTTGGGGTTACGATGTAAGTTTAGAAGATTTAAAACAGTTTAGACAACTCGACTCCAAAACTCCGGGACACCCTGAGTATGGACATACGGAAGGTATAGAGATAACAACTGGGCCTTTGGGTCAAGGTATCGCAAATGCTGTTGGTTTTGCTATGGCAGAAGCGTACACGAAAGAGCAAGTAAACTCAGAAACATGTGAACTCATAGACCATAAAGTGTATTGTCTTTGTGGTGATGGTGATTTGCAAGAGGGTATCTCTTATGAGGCATGTTCGCTTGCTGGACACTTAGGACTTAAAGACTTAGTACTTATTTATGACTCTAACTGTATTACGATTGAGGGTGATACTAGTATCGCGTGGAGTGAAGATGTTGAAAAACGTTTTGAAGCACAGAACTGGAACGTGATGAAAATCAATGGTCATTGTTATGACGAGATAGAAAAAGCGTTAGATGAAGTAAGAGATGCGACGAAACCAACGATTATTATTGCCAATACTATCATAGGTAAAGGTGCAGGTGAACTTGAAGGTACACACCATACGCATGGTGCACCATTAGGAGATGATATCATTGCAGAGTCTAAAGAAAAAGAAGGCTTTAACCCAAAAGAGACATTTGCAGTACCTGAAGATGTATTACTTAGGTTTAGATGTGCTTTAGAAGAGGGTGAGCTTGCAGAAAAAGAGTGGATTCATAGACAAAAAGAAGCACCACTTATCGAGCAAAACATAGCGTTAGAAAATCTACAAAATCCAGACTTCACAGCCATAAACTTCCCAGACTTTTCTAATGACAAAGAGATGGCAACAAGAGACTCAAATGGTAAGATACTCAATGCTATTGCAACGGCTATTCCATCGTTCATAGGTGGGTCTGCTGACCTTGCACCATCAAACAAAACAGACCTAAAAGACATGGGAGACTTTCCAAAAGGAAGAAACCTACACTTTGGTATTCGCGAACACTCTATGGCTGCCATTACAAATGCTATGGCACTGTATGGTACGACTATCCCATTTAACGCGACATTCTTTGTCTTCTCTGATTACTTAAAACCTGCGGCACGTATAGCAGCACTTACAAACATACAAAACTTCTTTGTATGGACACACGACAGCATCGGTGTAGGTGAAGATGGCCCAACACATGAGCCTATAGAACACATCAGCCAGTTTAGAGCTTTACCAAACTTCTACGTATGGAGACCAGCAGACGCTACAGAAAATGTAGAAGCATGGAAGACAGCTCTTAGTATGAAAGCACCACA
>JAYEFI010000094.1:0-2794 GCA_034658615.1 Campylobacterota bacterium | reverse complement strand
GGATGGACTCAAAGGAATTATTACCAATAATAGTGAACTTACAAACAAAGAGTTGCTACAACAATATTCTAATCTTTGGCAAGTTGAAGAGTCATTTAGAATTACCAAACATGATTTAAAAATACGTAACCATTCAGCCCCCAAAAAAGAAATATGGTAAAATACGACTAATATGACAGAGCAAGAAGCAATAGAATTTTGTAAAAGCAACCCAGAAGCAGCAGCGAAGATAATCATGATGGTAGAGAAACTAGAGGGAAGAATCAAAGAGCTAGAAGAGAAACTCAATATGAATAGCTCCAACAGTTCAAAGCCACCATCAAGCGATAATAAATTAATAAAGAAGAAAGCTACGCAACAAAGTTCAGAGAAGAAAAGAGGAGGACAAAAAGGTCATGAGGGGAAGAGCCTAAAAAAAGTAGAGATTCCAGATAAGATAGTTGCTCTAAAAAGTAAAGTATGTGGTAGTTGCAATAGGGATATTTCCAAGGTTGAAAGTAATCAAATCATAAAACGCCAAGTGTTTGAACTACCACCAATGAATATAGAAGTAACAGAATACCAAAGCCATAAAGTAAGCTGTCCTCATTGTAAAAAAGTGAACCAAGAGAGATTTCCTGCACATGTAAAATCAGTAACCCAATATGGAAATAACCTAAAATCATTGGTAAGCTACCTCAATGTACATCACATGTTACCGTATGAGAGAATCACAGAGTTGATAGAGGATATAGTAAACCATAAAATAAGTACAGGCTCAATCTATAACTTTTTGTGCGAGACTTATGATAATTTAGAAGGCTTTGAAGAGGAGCTAAAAAAGAGACTATTAGAAGAAGAGGTACTCCATGCAGATGAGACAGGTGTTAATGTACAAGGTAAGCTAAAATGGATACATACGGCTACCTGTGAAACAGCCGTGCATTATGGGATTCATAACAAAAGAGGTCAAGAGGCAATAGATGATATTGATATCTTACCAAAATACCAAGGAATATTAGTTCATGACCACTGGAGACCCTATAACACATATAGCAATATCACGCATAGCTATTGTAATGCTCATATCTTAAGAGAGCTACAGGCTGAGATTGATAAAAATGATAAAATATGGGCAAAAGAGCTACAAACCCTCCTAAAAGAGTCAAACAAAACAGTAAATAGCCATAAAGAAGAAGGAAAAGCCTCTCTTTCCAAAGAAACAAGAGACAAAATCATCAACAAGTATGCAAAAATTACCACTGAAGCCTTAAAAAGCTATCCACCTCCAAAAACTTCAAAGAAAAGAGGTAGACCCAAGCAGGAAAAAGGTAAAAACCTACTTGATAGACTCATTCGCTACCAAGAGGAGACTTTACGATTTATTCATGACTTTAGAGTCCCTTTTACTAATAATATAGCTGAAAGAGACTTGCGTATGATAAAGGTCAAACAGAAAATATCAGGTACTTTTGCCTCTTTTACTGCTGCTAAGTTCTTTTGTCGCATTAAGAGTTTTATTGCTACACTTAAAAAGAACGCTCTTTCTGTTTTGGATGGATTGAAAAATTGTTATGCTCTTCAGCCTATGAAGACTTTGGATTGGTAGGGGCTGAATGGTTACGATTTTTGATATATTGCTTTATCACCTCACTATTGCTAAACTGACCTACTGTATTGGCATAATATCCACTTGACCATAAACTTCCTCCCCATAATATCTTTTTCACTTCTGGGTGTTTTGAGAATATCTCTCTTGCTGTAATACTCTTTATTATTGTGACTATCTTGGTTATCGACAACATTGGCACACTTTGCACTAAAAAATGCACATGGTCTACATCATTCCCTATCTCTACAAAATGTATCTCATATCTATCACTAATCTCCAAACATATTGATTTTAATGTCTTATCTACTGACTCATCAAACACTTTTCTTCGATATTTTGCTGGAAATACCAAATGGTATAACAGCAATGTTTTATTATGACTTTTATATATATGCTTTTCCATATCCTATTCTATCATATTGTTTCGCCCCAAGGGGACGGGGAATTATTCCCAAGTAGATTCAATAAAAGGAAAGTAAATAGCTAATAATAAAAGTTAAAGTTAAGAGATATGAATAGAGTAAGGTAGGATAGATAAATCAAAGAGGCAGCGACCTACATTCCCAATCCAGACAGGATAAGTATTATCGGCGATGGGAGGCTTGACTTCCAGGTTCGGAAAGGAGCTGGGTATAACCCTCCCTCTAGGCCCACCTCTAAGAAAAGTAAAAGCAAATAAGTATTTGATCTTAATTTTCTTAGCTAGTAGTAGCTTTGAGTTTATCAACTTGTATATGGTATGTTAGTACATAACATGGTTAAGAGTCTATCGTAATGATTTAATTGCTAATTTTAGTTATATGCTTTTAAACATCTTCAATTCCATAACTTATCGAGTTATTACACTTAATAAGGTAGTGTCATTTGAAAGATAAAATAAAAAACAAACGATCTATTAGTACTGGTCAGCTAAACGACTTACATCGCTTACACATCCAGCCTATCAACCACGTAGTCTTCGTGGGATCTTCAGGGATGATTAATCTTGGAGTTGGCTTCCCGCTTAGATGCCTTCAGCGGTTATCTCATCCGAACGTAGCTACCCAACTATGCTCTTGGCAGAACAATTGGTGCACTAGTGGTTCGTTCACCCCGGTCCTCTCGTACTAGGGGCAACTCTCCTCAATCATCCAACGCCCACGGCAGATAGGGACCGAACTGTCTCACGACGTTCTGAACCCAGCTCGCGTACCGCTTTAAATG